>JBOHQB010000067.1:0-11945 GCA_050731995.1 Candidatus Rokuibacteriota bacterium | reverse complement strand
GCCAAGGCGATGCTCAAGGAATACAACAACCTTCCGATGCCGAACCAGAACCTCTCGGACACGGAGGTCCGGCAGTACCTGCGGTACTTCCATTGGTTCGATGCGCAGCCGGCGGGCGCAGTGAAGTCGAGCGGTGCCGGGCACTGAGCCGGCGCGCGTGAGCGACTGCAGCTCGCCAGGCGCTGCCCCTTCGCGCTCCAGCTCACCATCGAGAACGAAAGAAAAACGCCAGAGAAGGCCTGTAAGCCGGGTCCTGTCACCCGGGTGTGACCCCGGGCCGACGGTCATTTCTCTAGGGCGCCGGTTGCCCGGCGTCTCCAGCGGCTGAACCCGAGAGCGGCGCGGGCCACGCCATTGCTCTCCTATTTGGCCTTGCTCCGGGTGGGGCTTGCCGAGCCGACGCGGTCACCCGCGCCGCTGGTGAGCTCTTACCTCACCGTTTCACCCTTACCGCGCTTTCGCGCGGCGGTCTGCTTTCTGTGGCGCTGTCCGTGGGGTCGCCCCCCCTGGCCGTTAGCCAGCACCCTGCCCTGCGGAGCCCGGACTTTCCTCCCGCCGCGTTGCCGCGACCGGCGACCGCCCGGCCTTCTCTGACGCACCCAAGAGTATACGCCGTCGGCGTCGCGCCGGCTTCGTCGCCGGCCGCCATGGGCGAGCCGTCAACCCCTTCGCCACGCGGACCAATACCCATTCCTCGACCACCTCGCCAAGCTGGTTGCGGCACTCTTTCAGGGTCCGTGCCGTCGCGAGAACGCCTCGAAGCCGAGGCACCGCACCGTAGTAGGTGCCGTCCTCGAGCTTTTCATACCTGGCGCGGCGAAGAGCCTGCTGCACGTATCGCGTGATCACCTCATCAGCCTAACAGGCTGCTGACAAAGTGATTTCGAGGTGGTCTTCGCGAGTTGTCGGAAAATGAGAAAGCGCGGAAACACTGGGGTTTTCACGTACCGACGACGCCGACGGCGCACGTTTCACGGGTCTCAAAAGACTTTGTCAGCAGCCTGTTAAGCGACGTCCAGTGTTTCTGGCAAACGTCGGGACACAGATACACGGACGTCGGCCGGGCGCCTTGGGCGACATGTAAATGCCCCTGCTGCGCCGCGTGTCATAACGGGCAGTAGCTCGAGGAAGGCGAGGGAAGGGATCGCGATGCTGAGCAGGCTGCCGAGGAAGATCCTCAACGCGGCGCTCTTCCTCTATCTCGTGACCCACGGCGTGGCGGTCCCACCGGATAGTCAACGCGCCGATTTGGCGCGCACCGCGTGCTGTTTGGCCTTCGGCTGGCTGGCGAGAGCACGTAGCTAGCCTGGCTCTCCCGGAAGTAGCAGACCTCCACCGTGACGACGACGATCTCGGTCGACGCCTCCACGAACACCGGGTGCACCTGCTTGCTCCGATAGGGGACGCCGTTCCGTTCCCGGCGATACGCGAAATCCTTCCGGCACTCGAGCCGCCCCAGCTCGGCGGGCCTCCAGGGGATCGTCTGGATCGCGTCGATGACCTCGCTCTCCGAGCAGCCGCGGAACGCCACCTGTAGCAACGCGCGGTCGGAGAGTCGGATCGGTTTCATGAGGGCGCCGGCTCAGCATGCGACGCCCTCGCTCGCCTGAAAATGCCTCAAGTTCGATACGGCGACGGGCGATCGTGTCGCGTTCCGGATACATTGCGCGCGAGCGGTACCACGCGATACGCTGCGTCCCATGGACGCGCAGACAAGGACGTGGACCCGGGTGGAGTACGAGCGGTTGGTTGACGCCGAGATCCTGGGCTCCGGGGACCGCGTCGAGCTGCTCGGCGGCGCGATGATCTTCAAGGAGCCGCAGCACAGTCCCCACGCGACAGGTATCCGACTCGTCGAGCGGACCCTTGCCGCAGCGTTCGGGCCCGGCTGGGACGTCCGGCCGCAGATGCCGGTTGCGCTCGATGACGAATCGGAGCCCGAGCCGGACGTCGCGGTCGTGGCCGGCGACGCGCGTGACTACCGTGACGCGCACCCGGCGCACCCGGTGCTGATCGTGGAGGTTTCGCTCTCGCGCCTGGGGTTCGACCGCGAGCACAAGGGGAGCCTCTACGCGCGCGCCGGGATTGCCGACTACTGGATCGTGAACCTTCCGGACCGGCGCCTCGAGGTCTACCGGGCACCCGTCCCCGACGGGGCGGCGCGCTTCGGCTGGCGCTATGGGAACACCACGACGCTCGGCCCGGACGAGCGCATCGCGCCCCTGGCTGCGCCCGGCGGAACCGTCACCGTCGCCGACCTGCTGCCGTAGACCGGCAGACTACGGTCCCTCGACGCACGCCTCCAGCAGCGCCAGCGCCTCGCGCGCGAAGCGCCACATGTTCGCCTCGCGGTCGGGACTTCCGGTCTCCACCGTAATGACGCGCTCGACGGGGCCGGCGATCGCGATGCACGCGTGGCCGGGTGCGTCGCCGTAGCGGTTGCCGCTCGGGCCCGAGGCGCCGGTCTCGCTCAGCCCCCAGGTGGTGCCGAGCAGCTCGCGCACGGTGCGGGCCTTGATCAGCGCGTAGGCCTCGGTGCTCGAGCGGACACCCTTGACCGCCTCGTCGGCGACGCGCAGCAGCGCCCGCCGTGCCGCCTGCGTGTAGATGACGCCGCCGCCGACGAAGTAGGCCGACGCGCCGGGGATGGAAAGGAGCGCGGCGGAGATCAGACCGCCCGCCGAGGACTCGGCGACGGCCACCGTCTCCTTGCGCGCGACGAGCCGCGCGGCGACGGGGGCTGCGATCGTGCCGAGGTCCATCGCGCCGCGTTCGCTCACGGCTGCCGGGGCCGCGTGGGCGCCGGCGCCGACACCGGGCCGCTCTCGTCGGTCATGGCGGGATTGTAGCCCACAAGTCCCGCGCCGCCGGAGGCGGGCCGCTCTCCCTCACAGCCCACGCGCCGAGAGCAGCGCGTCCGCGATCCGCACGAGCCGCGCGCCGTCCCGGGCGCGCGGAAGCACGAGCGCCAGGAACGGCCGGGGCCCGGTGTGATGGAACGTCTCGAGGATCACGGCTCGTGCGCCGCCGGCCTCGGCCAGGCGAGCACTCTCGGCGTAGGGGATGGAGACGTCCTCGCGGCCGTGGGCGATGAGCAGCCGGCCGCGGAGGCGGGCCGCCGCCGGCAGCGCGGCGAGGTCGTCGAGCGCCCGGCGCGCGGCAGGCGGCAGCGCCGCGAGCAGCACCGGGACGGCGTTGGCGCGCTCGTTGCTCACGAGCGCGAGCACGGCGCGTCCCTCGCCCGCGAGTCCGGCCTCGAGGCGCGCCGTGTCCGAGCCGGGGTCCGCCAGGCGCGCGGCGGCGATCGCCGCGAGGCGCTCGCGCTCGTCGGTGTCGCCGACGAGGCCGCCGAGGATGCTCAGGAGCTTCCAGCGGTTGTAGGGCTCGGCCGCGGGCGCCGTGGTGACGAAGGCGATCACCTCGCGGAGGTCGGCGTAGCCGCCGAAGGAGGCGGCGAGCCTCACCCCGGGCCGCCGGGCCGCGGCGAGCAGCGCTGGCCCCGCGCCGAAGGAGAAGCCGGCGACGACGAGCGGCGTCGCGCCGGGTCGTCGGGCGAGGTCGTCGATGGACGCGAGGATGGTTCCGACCTCGGCGCCCTCGAGCCTGAAGGCGGCGAGCCCGGGATACTGGGGGACGAGCACGAGCCGGTCCTCGCGCGCGAGGCGCAGCGCCAGCCGGGCGAGGTCGGGCTGGCGGCGCCCGAGCGTCGAGAGGCCGTGCACCAACAGGATCGCGCCGCGCGGACGCGCGGGCCGGTAGAGGTCGGCGGCGAGGTGCCCCTCGCGCGCGGCGACGCTCACTTCCTCGCGCGTCACCTCCGCCCCGGGCAGCCAGCCCTCCGCGCCTGGAAGGGCGAGGGCGAGCGACAGCCGGAGCGGGCCCCGATAACCGACCGCGAGGACGCCGGCCAGCGCCGTCGCGAGCACCGCGAGGGCGAGCACCGCTCGGCTCAGGGACCTACCCCGGGATCGCCTTGCGCGCCAGCTCGTCCACGCGTTCGTTGAGCGGATCGCCGGCGTGGCCCTGCACCTTCACCCACTCGACGTCGCGTCGCCGCGCCTCGGCGAGGAGCGCTTCCCAGAGATCCCGGTTCGTCACGGGCTTCTTGTCGGCGCCGCGCCAGCCGTTCTGCTCCCAGCGCTTGTACCACTTGTCTCGGAAGCAGTTGACGACGTAGGCGCTGTCGCTGTGCAGCCGCACGCGACGACCCGGTCCCATGGCGCGCAGCCCCTCGAGCGCCGCCGTCAGCTCCATCCGTTGATTGGTCGTCATACGCTCTCCGCCGGAGACGACGCGCTCGTTCCGCTCGTCGGGGCCGTCCTGGATGATCGCGGCCCACCCGCCGGGGCCGGGGTTGCCGGAGCACGCGCCGTCGGTGTACACGACGACGGGCGCGCTCTGTGAAGACGCCTCAGCCAGTGCGCGCTACTCCTGCCAGTAGAGGTAGCGCCCGCACGACTCGCAGCGCATCAGGTCTCGCGCCACGCGCAGCTCCTGGAGCGCCTGGGGGCGGATCGAGACGCGACAGCCGCCGCAGATCGCGCTCGCGTTGACCTGGGCGACGGCGACGCCGGCGCGTGCCTTGAGGATCCGCTCGTAGTCGGTAAGGACGCCCTGCGGCAGCTCGCGCGCGCGCGTGTTGCGCTCGGCGCGAACGACGGTCAGCTCGGCCTCGACCGCCTCGAGCTTCTTCCGGACGACCCCCTCGTCCTCGCGCGCCTGGGCCTCGCGCTCCCTGTGGCGCGCCTCGGCCTCGCGCAGGTCGACGGCGAAGTGCTCCTGCGTCTCCATGAGGGCGAGGATCTCCTCCTCGTTCTGGGCCTTCTCCTGCTTGATCGCCTCGATCTCGAGGAGCGCGGCGGAGTATTCCTTGTTCGTCTTGACTTCCCACAGCTTGGCGTCCGCCTTCGACCGCTTCGTGGACGTGACCTCGAGCTCTTGCTCCTTGGCGCGGAGGTCCTTGCGCGTGGTGTCGGCCTTGGCCTTGAGCCCCTCGACGGCCTTCTTCGCCTCGGCGAGGCCCTGCTGGATCGCCTCGAGCTGCTTGGGCAGGCGCGCGGCCTCGGCCTCGAGCGCGGCGATGCGCGCGTCGTAGGCCTGGAGCTCGATCAGGGTCTGCAGCTGCTGATCCACGCGGTCTCCATGCTGGTGGGCCCACCTGGAGTCGAACCAAGATCGAACCGGTTATGAGCCGGCTGCTCTACCGTTGAGCTATGGGCCCCGATCGTCATGACCTCATGACTCGAGGAAGCTCCGGAGCTTCTTGGAGCGCGAGGGATGGCGCAGCTTGCGCAGCGCCTTCGCCTCGATCTGGCGGATCCGCTCGCGGGTGACGGCGAAGTCCTGGCCGACCTCCTCGAGCGTGTGCTCGCAGCCGTCGGAGAGTCCGAAGCGCAGGCGGAGCACCTTCTCCTCGCGCGGCGTCAGCGTGTTGAGGACCTTGTTCGTCTGCTCGCGCAGGCTGAGCCCGATGATGGACTCGACGGGCGACACGACCTGCTTGTCCTCGATGAAATCGCCGAGGTGGCTGTCCTCCTCCTCGCCGATCGGGGTCTCCAGCGAGATCGGCTCCTGGGCGATCTTGAGTACCTTCCGCACCTTGTCGACCGGGACCTCCATCTTGGTCGCGATCTCCTCCGGGGTCGGCTCGCGTCCGAGCTCCTGCACGAGCTGCCGGGAGGTGCGGATCAGCTTGTTGATCGTCTCGATCATGTGCACCGGGATGCGGATCGTGCGGGCCTGGTCCGCGATCGCGCGCGTGATCGCCTGGCGGATCCACCACGTCGCGTAAGTAGAAAACTTATACCCACGCCGATATTCGAATTTGTCCACCGCTTTCATGAGGCCGATGTTGCCTTCTTGGATCAGATCGAGGAACTGGAGCCCGCGGTTGGTGTACTTCTTGGCGATCGAGATCACGAGGCGCAGGTTCGCCTCGACCATCTCCTTCTTGGCGATCGCCGCGCGCAGTTGCCCGTGCCGGATCACGGCCATGACCTTCTTGATCTCGTCGGCCTTGGCGTTGGCGCGCGCCTCGGCGGCCCGGATCTCCTGCTGCGCCACCCAGGTCTGCTGCTGCTTCGGGCTCGCGAACTTCCGTGCCGCCTTGAGGTGCAGGTCGGCCTGCGCCCCGTTGGTCCCGGCGGCGGGATCGCGGAACGAGACGTAGATGAGGTTCTGGACCTCCTCGGGCGACGGACGGCGGCCGTTGTTCCAGAGCTGGATCACGCGCTCCGCGCGCTCGATGTCGTCGAGCAGGTCGCGGAGGCGCTGGACGAGGCCCCGGCGGAGCGGGTCCAGGTCCTCTTTGTCGATGATCTGGTTGCCGATGTTCAGCGCGCGGAGCTTCTCGAGGACCTTGTGCTGGCGCCCCTGCGCCTGCGTCTCGAAGCGCTTCCATGCCGGGTCCTTGCCCCGCCGGGGCTTCCGGCCGCCGGCCTTGGCTTTGAGCTTCCGCGCGCGGGCGATGAGCTGGTCGCGCTCGCGCAGCAGCCGGTCCACGGCGCCGAAGGCGTTGACGACCTGTCGCGTCAGCTCGATCTCCTTCTCCTCGGTGAACTCCTCCTCGTTGACGTCCACGACCTCCTTGATGGAGGTGTCACCGCGCCGGAGCGACTCACGCAGCTCGCGGAACCGCTCGAGGGCGAGGTTCGTCGAGAGGATCGCCGTGGTGACCTGGGTCTTGCCTTCCTCGATCCGCTTGGCGAGCGCGATCTCGCCCTCGCGGGTGAGGAGCGCGACCTTGCCCATCTCACGCAGGTAGAGGCGTACCGGGTCCTCGGTGCGGCCGACGGGGCCGGGCGTGAGGTCGATCGGCTCGGGGCCGTCGTCGTCGTCGTCGGCCTGCTGCGGCTGCTGGACCCGCATCTCCGACGGCAGCCGCGGCGACTTCGCCGAGTCGACCACCTCGATGTCCATCGCGCCGAACATCAGCATGATGTCGTCGAGCTGATCGAGCGACACCATATCGGAGGGCAGGGCGTCGTTCACCTCGTCGTAGGTGAGGAAGCCCTTCTGCTTGCCCATCGAGATGAGCCGGTCGAGCTCTCCCAGCTTGGGTTCGTCACTCATTCGTCTGGGTCTCCTTCGGGTCCCGCGGCCCGGGTTCGAGCGACTGGGCGACGCCGCCGCCGTACGCGTAGACGCGCGCGCCGTCCTGGTGCAGCGCGTGCAGCTCGTCCTGGATCGGCGCCTCCGGCCCCGTCTGCTGCTGGGTCTCCGCGATGGAGCGGCCCAGCGTGCGCATGCGACGCCTCCGCTGCTGGAAGTCCAGGCGTCGGCGGAACTGCTCGATCAGCGCCCCTCGCTCCTCGAGCGCCTTGTCCTCGACAAGAATCGACGCCAGGAGCGAGCACGCGGCGTCGTCGAGGTCGGTCATGAGGCTCTCGGCGGGCGCGTCGGGACGCCGGCGGAGCGCGCCGGCGATCGCCCTGAGCCCCGCGTGGGTCAGGTCGTCGTCCGTCAGCATCGGCAGGAGCGCCGCGCGCGCCTCGGCGGCGACGAGCAGCAGCGACACGAGGTCGCGCTCGACGGCGGAGGCCGCGGGCGTCGTGGTCGCTCGGCCGACGGGCGTCGGCGGCTTGCGCAGCGCCGTCGAGAGGCGCTGGGCCTCGATCCACAGCTGCGTGGCGTCCACGCCGAGCTTCTGCGCCGCCTCCCGGGACAGCGCGGCGGCCTCCTGGGCGTCGCCGACCTTGGCGAGCATCAGGGCGATCCGCGCGAACGCGTTGTGGCGCGCGCGCGGCGAGGCGCCGCCGCCCGACTCCTCGATCGTCCGGTCGAGCGCGTAGGCGAGCAGGCTCCGCGCCTCCGCGATGCGCGCCGCGAACGCCTCGGCCCCCTCGGCGCGCAGGAAGGTGTCCGGGTCGTGGCCGGCGGGCAGGAGCGCGACCTTGACGCGGAGCGCGCCCGCCGTCTCGAAGGCGCCCGTACGGTTGACGGCCCACGCGAAGCCGCCGCCCTGCGGCTCAAGCAGCTCCTCCGCGCGGTCGGCGGCCTTGCGGCCCGCCGCGTCGGCGTCGAAGAACGTGACGACCTCGTCGCAGTAGCGGCGCAGGAGGGCGAGCTGCGCGCCCGTGAATGACGTGCCCAGCGCGGCGACTGTCTCGGTGAAGCCGTGCTGGTGGGCGATGAGGCAGTCGACGTACCCCTCGACGAGGAGCGCGCGGTTCTTCGTCTGGATCGTGTCGCGCGCAAGGTCGGCCGCGTAGAGGAGGTTGCCCTTCGTGTAGAGCGCCGTCTCTGGCGAGTTCAGGTATTTCGGCTGCTCGTCGCCGAACGCTCGCCCGCCGAGGGCGACGACCCGGCCCTGGAGATCGCGGATGGGGAAGATCAGCCGGTTGCGGAAGCGGTCGTAGACGCCCGGACGGTTCTCGCGCGCGACGGCGAGCCCCGCCGTGACGAGCGTCACCTCGTCCACCTTCTCGCCCCGCATGAACCCGAGCAGCGCCTCCCAGGCATCCGGCGCCACGCCGAGGCCGAAGCGTCGCGCCGCCTCGGGCGCGATCCCGCGCGCGTCGAGGTACGTCCGCGCGTGCTCGCCGCCGGGCTTCCAGAGCGCCTCGGCGTAGAAGCGGGATGCCAAGTCCATCGCGCGCAGGAGCGGCTCGCGCACGCCGGGGTCCGCGCGCTCCTCGCGGGCCTCGGGCAGCGCGATTCCCGCCTGCTTCGCGAGCGCGCGCACGGCCTCGGGAAAGGTGAGCTTGTCCTGCCGCATGAGGAAGCCGAAGACGTCGCCGCCGACGCCGCAGCCGAAGCAGTGGAAGATCCCCTTCTTCGGATTGACCATGAACGACGGGGTCTTCTCGGCGTGGAACGGGCAGAGACCCTTCCAGTTCTGGCCGGCCTTCCGGAGGTTCACGAAGCGCCCGACGAGGTCGACGATGTCCACCGCGGCCCGGATGTCGTCGAGGATCGGCTGCGCGTAGCCGGCCATCTACCCGACTCTCAGCGCGGCGACCGTCGCGCCCGCGCCGCCCTCGTAGGGCTCGCCGTCCCGGAAGGACTCGACGAGCGGGTGGCCCTCGAGGAGCCCGCGCACCGACTTGCGGAGGGCGCCGGTGCCCTTGCCGTGCACGAGCCGCACGCTGGCGAGGCCCGACATGAAGGCGTCGTCGAGATACTGCTCGACGATGTCCCGCGCCTCGTCCGTCGTCCGTCCGATCAGCATCAGCTCGGGGCTCACTGCGCGCGTCGTCTTGGCGGGGGACCCGGACGGGGCTCCTTCGGTCAATACAGCATTCCCTCTGGGAACCCCGTCCCGGCCCCCCGCCGGACCCCGCGGCCGGTCGGCGCCCGGAGTGTCGTCGACTCGACGGAGGGCGGAGAGGGGGACGCGGACGGTGATCGAGCCCGAGCGCACGGTGGCAGTATCCCCCGAGAGCGCCAGCAATTCACCTCGAAGCCCGAGATGCTCGGCGGCGACGGCGCTGCCGGGGGTCAGCTTCTTCTGTTCGGGATCGGGGGAGGTGGCGGGGGCGGGGGCGATCCTGGCGGCGGCTTCGTGGAGGACTCTCTGGCTCTCCCGAAGCGCCGACCGCGTTCGGTCCGAGCGCTTGAGGCGGTCCCATTCGGCCGAGACCGCCCTCCTGATCTCGACGAGCAGCGCCTGCGCCTCCGCCTTGGCGCGCTCGACGATCTCCCGGGCACGCCGACCGGCTGTCGCCTCTGCCTCGCGGGCGGCGCCGAGGCGCGCCGAGACCTCGCTCTCGCGGCGTTCCAGCGCGAGCGTGCGCTCGGCCTCGTCGCGCGTCGCGCGGTCCAGGCGGGCGATGAGATCGCTCATCCGGGCGCGCTCGGCGGAGCGGTGCGCCTGGGCCCGGGCGATCAGCCCGGGCGAGAGGCCCAGGCGACCCGCGATGGTGAGCGCGTAGGACTGCCCCGGCGTGTCGTAGCGCAGGCGGAACGTGGGCGCGAGCGTCGCCGTGTCGAACTCGACGGAGGCGTTGCGCGCCCGGGGGTGCGTGGCCGCGAAGACGCGGAGCGGCTCGAGGTGCGTGGTGGCGACGACGAGCGCGCCGCGCGCTTCGAGGGCCTCGAGGATCGCCTGCGCGAGGGCCGCGCCCTCGTCGGGATCGGTGCCGGCGCCGAGCTCGTCGAGCAGCACGAGCGAGCGGCCGTCGGCCTCGTCGAGGACCTCGCGGATCTGCTTCACGAAGGCCGAGAAGGTCGAGAGGTTCTCGGCAACGGACTGGTCGTCGCCGACGATCGCCCACATGCGCTCGAAGACCGGCAGCCGCGCGCCCTCGGCCGCGGGCACGTGACACCCGCTCTGCGCCATGAGGACGAGGAGCGCGAGCGTCTTGAGGGCGATCGTCTTGCCGCCGGCATTGGGACCGGTGAGGAGGAGCAGGGGACGGTCGGGGCCGAGCTCGAGATCGATCGGCACCACGCCGCGCGCCGGGTCTTTCCAGGCCTGCGCCTGCAGCAGCGGGTGGCGGGCGGCGCGCACCTCGACGCGCCCGTCGGCGGCCACGGCCGGCGCCGTCGCCTCCGCGCGCTCGGCGAAGTGGGCGCGGGCGAAGATCCAGTCGAGCTCGCCGATCGCGTCCACGAGCGCCGTGATCTCCGCGAGCCGGGCCCGGACGGCGTCGGTGAGCGCGGCGAGGATGCGCGCGATCTCCTGCTCCTCCGCCCGCAGCGCCTGCACGAGCGCGTTGTTCGCCTCGACGAGCGCCTGGGGCTCGACGAAGATCGTCTGCCCGCTCTGCGAGCGATCGTGGACGATCCCGGGCGCGCGCTGCCGCGCCTCGGCCCGCACCGGCAGGACGTAGCGTCCGTGGCGCATCGTGACGAAGCGGTCGGCGAAGACGCGCTCGCCCTCCTGGCCGAGCATCTGCTCGCAGTCGGCGACCAGCTTGCGCCTCCGTTCCCGGATCTCGCGCCGCAGGCGAGCGAGCGGCGCGCTGGCGCGATCGGTCACGCTGCCGTCGTCCTCGAGGGCGTGGCGGAGGGTGTCGCGGAGGTCGGCGAGCCGGGGAATTCGCACCGTGTCCCCGGCGAGGCCGGGCGCCACCGGGGCCACGCCGCGACCCCAGGCGGCGAGACGGGGCCCGGCGTCGAGAAGGGGAATCAGCAGGGCGAGCTCGGCGCCCTCGAGGACCGCCCCGTCGGTTTCGCACCGCTCGAGGGCGGGGCGGACGTCGGGCACCGTATCGAGCGGTGGTGGCCCCGCCTGGGCGAGGGCTCGGCGGGCTTCGGTCGTCGACGCGATCGCGCCTTCGACGTGCGAAAGGGAGAGGAACGGGTCCGCCGTCAGCGCGCGCTCACGGCCCATCGACGTCCGGCTTTCCGTGGCGAGGAGCGCTCGGACCGCATCCCACTCGGTCCCGCGCTCCCAGACTCGACCTGCCCCCAACCTGTGCCTCACTCGCTCCCGCTCGGCGTACGGGGGCGCAACCTCAATCCGTCATCCGCTCCCGACGCTTGGCCTTCTTGCGAGCGGCCAGAGCCTTGCGCTTGCGGCGAACGCTGGGCTTCTCGTAGTGCTGACGCTTCTTGAACTCGGACAGGAGCCCGGCCTTCTCGCATTGCTTCTTGAAGCGCTTCAGCGCGCTCTCGAAAGACTCGTCGGCCTCGACGATCACCTTGGTCACGCGGTGTCCCCCTCCGGATTCTGAGGCTTGATCGTCAAACGACAACTATATACCACCTGGCGAGAGCCCCGGCAATTCGGTGCTAGACTGGCGCGCCTTGCTGCCCCTGCCGTGGGCCCTGCCGTTCGTCGCGATGCTCCTGGCGATCGCCGTGGGCCCACTCTGGGCGTCGCAGTGGTGGGAATCCCACCGCAACAAGCTCGTCGTGTCCCTGGGGCTCGGCTTCCCGGTTTTCGTCTTCTACCTCGGCCGTCATCCCGGCGCGCTGCTCCACACGGCCGAGGAGTACGTGTCGTTCATGATCCTCCGGGCCGGGCTCTACGTGATCTCGGGCGGGCTGCGGCTGACGGG
>JBOHQB010000066.1:0-12014 GCA_050731995.1 Candidatus Rokuibacteriota bacterium | reverse complement strand
CCCTCGCGCGCCACCGACACGTCGAGCAGGTACGGACGGTTCTCGCGCGTGACCCGGTCCAGGCCGCGCCGGAGCGCCGTCTCGAGGTCCTCCACCTTCGTGACGGCCTCCCCTTCGACGCCCTGGGCGCGCGCGAGGCCGACGTAGTCGACCATGGGCGAGCCGAGCGTGAGGCCCGGGTACTTGCCCTCACGCACCATCTTGCTGTCGGGCATCTGGTTCGCCCAGTTGTGGCGCACGATCTGATAGCTCTCGTTGTTCGACACCACGATGAGCATCGCGGTGTTGTACCGGGCCATCGTCCAGAACCCCATCGCGCTGTACCCGAGCGCGCCGTCTCCCAGATGGAGCACGACGGGCCGCTCGCGCCCGACGGCGATCTTCGCGCCGATGGCAGCGCCCACGCCGAATCCCAGCGAGCCGCCGCCGCTGCGCGTCCACGTCATCCCGCCGTGGCCGAACGCGAGCAGCGCCGTCCGCGCCGTCGAGCTCTCCTGGACCATCACGGCGTTCTTCGGCAGGACGTCCGCGAGGTGCGCCTCGAGGACAGCGGGGTGCACGACGGTGTCGTGCGCGTGCTCGCGTACGAGCTTCTCCTCGCGCTCGATCAGCGTCTTCGCGTACGCGCGGACCTTCGCGCGCCGCTTCGGCCAGCTCGCCACCGTGTCCCCGCCGTGCACCCGGGTCAGCGCTTCGATGACACCCTGCAGCGTCCCCTTCACGTCGCATTGCGCGGCGACGTCGAGCGGATAGTGGCGGCCCATCAGCACGGGGTTGGGCCCGATCTGCATCACGGCGGGCTCGGTCACGGCGCCGTGCACGCCCTGACATCCGACGAGGAAGAGCAGGTCCGGCTGGAGCCCCGTCGCCTGCTCGAAATCCTTGGGGACCGGATACATGCCGCAGTAGAGCGGATGCCGGTTGGGGAAGTTCACGAAGATCTGCCGCGACGGGAACACGGGGGCCTCGAGCATCTCGGCGAGCCGGACCGCCTCGGCCTGCGCACCGGCGCGCCACACGTCGTCGCCAAACATCAAGATCGGGCACCGCGCCTCGCCGAGCCGGCGCGCGATCGCCTCGACGGTTTCCCGCCGCGCCGCCGACGGCGGGTCGATCCGGTACTGCGCCCCCTCGCCGATCTCGGCTTCGAGCCCCTCGCGATTGAGAAGCTGCGCGCTGATCGAGAGGTACACCGGGCCCGTCGGCGGCGTCGTGGCCTCGCGGAGCGCCCGCGCCGTCGCGACGGGGATGGCGAGGGGATTCGCCACCACCGTATAGGCCGCGCGTGCGTCCTTGGTGATCGGGCGCATCGATTCGGCCTGGCTCAAGCCCGGGTACGGCGCGAGGCCGCGATAGTCCTGGAGCTCGGACGCCCAGTCGCCGGCGACGACCAGCAGCGACGAGCCGGCGTTCTGCGCGTTGAAGAGCTGGCCGGCCAGCTGGTACGAGCCGCCCATCACGTGCGCGATGACGACGCCGACCTTGCCGCTGATCCGGTGGTAGCCGTCGGCCATCGCCGCGACGAGCCCTTCGTGCTTGCCGACGACGAGCCGATGGTCGCCGGCCTCGGCGAGCGCCGCGAAGATTCCGGTCTCCGCGGAGCCGGGGTTCGTGAACAGGTACTCGACCCCCGCGTCCTTCAGGGTCTGGAGAAGGAGCATCCCGCCGGTGCCGGTGATCGTCTTGCGCATCGTCTCCCTCGCTGTCAGGCGTCGTGGTGAAGCACTATACACTCGGGCGGGTGGTGCGTCGCTTGACATGGCCGGGCCCGATCCGTACGGTGCCGGCGGGCGTGGGCCAGGGCAGCTGGTCCACCGCGCGGGGCTGTCGAGGCGTCGCGTCGATTCGGAGGAAGCCATGAGGACGATCGACATCCACGCGCATCTCGTGCCGGGGTCCCTGTGGCGGGCCGCCGACGCCGGCACGGAGTGGTACGGCTATCGTCACGAGCGCGGCGAGGGCCTCGGCGCCGTGCTCGCCGGCGGCAAGCGCACGCACTTCAGCTCGCCCAAGGTGCGCTTCACGCCGGAAGAGCGGTTGAAGGACATGGACGCGCAGGGCGTGGACGTGCAGGTGGTCTCCATCCACACGCCGTTCTTCGGCTACCACCTCGACGCGGCGCAGGGCCGGGCGCTGGCGCGGGAGGTCAACGACGAGATCGCCGGCATGACGCGGCAGTGGCCCCGTCGCTTCGCGGGCCTCGCCACGCTGCCCGTGCAGGACGTCAAGGCGTCGATCGACGAGCTCGAGCGCGCGGTGACGGTCCTCGGTCTCAAGGGCGCCGAGCTCGACACGGTGGTGAACGGCCTAAACTGGGACGAGCCGAAGTTCCTGCCGCTGTTCAAGGCGGCGGAGCAGATGGGCGCGGTGCTGTTCTTCCACCCGCAGCCGCAGCACAACTTCATGATGGAGCGCGCGGCGAAATACGGGCTCTTCAACAGCCTCGGCGTCATCGTGGAGGACGCGATCGTGGTCGCGATCCTGATCTGGGGCGGCGTCCTCGACGCGTGCCCCGGTCTCAAGGTGTGCGTCGCCCACGGCGGCGGTCCGGCCTGCTTCGCGATGGGGCGTCTCGACCGCGGCTGGCAGGGGACTCCCGTCGAGCGTCGCGGCATCCCGCAGCCGCCGAGCCGCTACCAGCGGCGCTTCTACTACGACACCGTTGTCGGCAGCGAGAAGGCGCTCCGCTTCCTGCTCGACGAGGTCGGCGCCGACCGCGTGGTGCTCGGCAGCGACTGGCCCTTCGTGCCGTGGCATCCCTCGCCCGTCGCGTGGGTGCAGGGTCTCGAGAGCCTGACGCCGGACGAGAAGGAGAAGATCCTGTGGCGAAATCTCGAGTCGCTGCTGAAGCTGTAGAGTGAACCAGGAGGGCGAGCCATGCGAGCAACGTTCCTGCTCACGACGGCCCTGGTACTCGGCGTAGGGATCGGCCAGGGCACCGACGCATCGGCGCAGACCCGAACGGTCTCCGAGACGGAATGCCAGAGCCTGCGCCAGCGACTTGCCGAGCACGCGCGGCTCTCGGAAGGCGTGCGCCGGGCCGTGGCGGCCCAGGTCGCGGCGGCCCCGGCGGCGCCCGTCGCCGCCTCACCGGCCCCGACTGCGCCGGCGGGCCGCGCCGAGGCCATCCGTGCCCGGCTGGAGCAGATCGCGAGGGAGCGCCCGACGCTCGAGGACCAGCGACTCGCCGCCCTGGTGAGGTTCGAGTTCGGCCGCGCCACCCAGATTCAGGGCCAGATCCAGACGCTCGACACGGAGAAAGCCATCCTCGAGCGTGAGCTGGCCTCGCTGCCGGCCGGACCCACGACCACTCCCGCTCCGGCGATACCCCCGCCTCCCAGCTCGGATGCGGCTCGCATCCGTTGTCAGGACACGCCGGCGGCCCTCGCCGGCGCGGTGCGGATCCGCCAGCGCGAGCTGGGTGCCCGAGAAGGTCAACCGGGCGCGATACCGCTCACAGGCTTGAAGGGGCAGACGAGCGAGCAGATCGCGCAGGAGCTGGCAGCCCAGTTCGAGCCCGGCGCGTCGGCGGCGACGCAGGTGGGGCTGCTCGACAGCGACGGCAACGGTCAGCTGGACGGCTTCGTGGACGTACCGGTGCCGGGCGTGTTTCGCCTGATCCGGCAGCGCTCTGACGGCACGCTCAGCGTGGAAGTCTTCCCGCTGCCCGGCGGAGCGGCGTCTGCCTACGCGGAGCTGACCCGGCGCCTGGAGGAAAACAGCATCCGCCAGACCGGCCAGACACTCGTCGAGTTGCTCGCGGCCCGACCCGCCGGGCCGGCGCGCGCCCTGACCCAGACCGGGGAGTTCGCCCAGGCGCGCGAGCGATTCATGGCGGGGAACGTCGCCGACGCCGGACGGATCGACGGGCCCGCAGCCGGCACGGTCGAGCTCCAGAACTTCCGCGGCGAGAGCGTGCGGGTGATGGAGATCATCAGTCCCGTCGCCGGCGGCCTGAGCCTGCGCCGGGTCGTGGTGCTCCCGCGCGCCGGCGACCAGGAGCTGTGGGAAGAGACGACGACGATTGTCCGGCCCGTGTCCTACTGGCGGACGGACGTCGAGGTGGTCAGGAGTCGGGAGACCCGCACCGCCGCGGGCGCCCTGGTCGGCCAGCGGTCGATCCTCGCGCCCGTCAGGTTCACCCTCGAGCGATAGCAGGACGCCCGTGCCGGACCGTACTCTGAAAGTCGAGCACGCCCGCTACGTCATCACCCTCGACCCGCAGCGCCGCATCGTCCAGGACGGCTCGATCCTGATAGAGGACGATCGCATCCGCCGGGTCGGCAAGGCGGCCGAGCTGGAGAGCGCGCATGCCGACCGCGTGATCGACGCGCGCCACATGGTCGTCACCCCCGGGTTCGTCAACGGCCACATGCACATCAGCTACGCGCACGCCGTGCGCGGGATCTTCCCCGATGACGCCGGCAGCCCGCTGCAGCACGTCTTCAAGCTCCAGATGGCGATGACCGAGGAGGAGGAGTACTTCACGTCCCTGCTCGGCATCGTGGAGTTGCTGAAGAACGGCACCGTGTGCTTCGTGGACCCGGGCAGCACCAAGTTCCCCGACGCCTGCCTGCAGGCGTACGAGGACGCCGGCATCCGCGTGATCCTGGGCGAGTGCGTGACGGATCAGGCGGCGCCCTTCCCGCTGCCGCGCTACCCAATTACCGAGGCGATCGACCGGACGTCGGCGTTCCTCGAGAAGTGGCACGGGCGTCTCAACGGCCGGTTGCGGGCGTGGGCGATGCCGTTCTCGCCGGAGACGTGCAGCGCCGACCTGCTCCGCGCGCTCAAGCGGTTGGCCGACGAACACCGGACGTCGCTGACCCTGCATCACGGCAGCGGGCCCAAGGCGCGCCAGGACTACCAGACCCGCGGGAGCGCCAGCCCGACGCAGTATCTCGAGTCCATCGCGGTCGTCGGCCCCAACGTAGTCCTCGCCCACGTCCTCGGCCTCGACGAGGCCGAGATCGATTGCATGGCGCGCACGGGAACGACCGCGGCCATGTGTCCGGTGACCGCCGCCAAGGGGGGCCGCGGGGTGGGCGAGCACGGCCGGCTGCCGGAGCTATTGGCCAGGGGCGTCAAGGTGGCGCTCGGCTGCGACTCCCCCAACAACTCGAACCATCTCGACATCGTGCGCGCGCTGAACATGGCGGCCATCCAGTACAAGGACGCGCGCCAGGACATGCGCCAGATCCCGGCCGAGCAGGCACTCGAGCTGGCCACGCTGACCGGCGCGCAGGCGCTCGGCGTCGGTGACGAGATCGGCTCGCTGGAGCCCGGCAAGAAGGCCGACCTCGTGCTCTTCGACACTCAGCGGCCCGAATGGCAGGCGATCTTCAACCCGATCAACAACCTCGTCTACAACGCCGACGGCCGCAGCATCCACACCGTGATCGTGGACGGTCGCGTGGTGGTGGAAGCCTACCGCCAGTCGTTCGTGGACGAGCCGGGTCTCTACGCGAAGGTGCAGGAGATCGGCGAGCGGCTGCTCGCCCGCACCGGCGTCAGCTTCCCCCGCTCGCGCTGGCCGATCGTCTGATGAGAGGCCCTCGCGGGCGGGCTACGCCGGCAGCCTGTCGCCTTCGGGCGGCGGCGCGACCTCGAAGGCGTTGACCACTCCCGACAGCAGCGCGAAGTAGTTCGCGGCGGCCGTCAGCTCGACCAGCCACTGCGCGCCGTGTCGCTTCTCGAGCGCGTCGAAGGCGGCCTGCTCGGCGCGGTTCGTGCGCATGAGCTGCCGGACGTAGGTCACGATCTCCCGCTCTTCGGCGGGCAACCCGCCCGGGTCGCCCTTGGCGCGGATGAGGTCGATGACCTCCTCGCGCAGGCCGTTGCGGCGCGCCGCGGCGACCTGCGCCGCCCAGACGTACGCGGCTTCACGCTCGCGCACCGCGGTCAGGATGCCGATCGAGCGGAGCTTCCCCTCGACGACGCTCTCGTCGCGGAAGAAGGTGACGAGGCCGAGCACCCGCTCCGCCAGCTTCGGGCTGTGGAGCAGCATGCTGAACGGCCCACGCACGCCGCCGAACACCTTCACCACTTGATCGACGACGGCGTGGTGCTCGGCGGGTACGTCGGACTTGCCGGTGATCGGAGCGACGCGCGGCATGATGGGGCTCCTTTCCCGAGATCGCGGTAGCCTGATAGCCGTCCGGAAGGATCGCACACCGTGCGGGATTTCAGGCGGGATAAATGGCGAGGCCGACGGCTCGGGCCGCGGCTCTCAGCCGCGCGTCGAACGACGCCATCGACACGGCGCGCGCCGACGCCGCGAGCGCCAGATGAAGCGCGTCGGCCGCGCAGAGCGGCGTCTCCGCCAGACTCAAAAGGAAGTGCTCCGCTCGACGGTGCACATCGCGCGTCAGCTCGACGCGCCGGTAGACGCCCTCGTCGAGACGGCTGAGGATGGCGTGCTGCACGCGGCGCGCGATCTCCTGCCTGAGCGCGCCTCGACGCGCGCGCCGCGAGAGGGCGGAGACGGCTTCCGTCACCGCCAGATCGGAGACGAGCAGGTCGTACCGCCCCTCCACCAGCCGGTTGAACTCGTCGCTGTCGGGCTCCGGCAGGTAGAGCTTGAGCAGCGCGCTGGTGTCGCAATAGAGGGGGCCCGTGAGCCCGGTACGGTATGCGGCGCGTGTTCTAGAGACGATCCTCGCGTTCCTCGTCGACCGTCCTCGAGAGCGGCGGGTCGAGAACGGGCATCGTCCGGCGGAACGCCGCGAGGTTCGGGACGCCTCGGCCGCCCGCGCGATCCGGCGGCACCAGCTTCGCCACGGGGCGCCCGTGCTCCGTGATCACGATCTCCCGGCCCTTCTTGACCTCGTCGAGGAGCGCCGACAGGTTCTGGCGGGCCTCGCGGACTCCGGCGCTGCGCATGCCGGAAGTGTGCTACATGTAGCACATCGCGTCAAGTCCGGCGACGCTCATGGTCGCGTGTCGGTGACCGTGAGTGAGACGCTGCCGATCAACGTGTAGGTCAGCGTCCCCGTCTGCACGTAGACCTGCACCTGCACCGCGCCCGCCGAGAGCCCCGGCAGGTTCGGCGCGATGGCCGTCGCCGCGGTCGGGAAGGGCACGGTGAGCGTGGTGCTGCCGGTCATCGCGGTGGCGCCCGCGGCGGTACCCGGTCGCCGTGCTCGTGCGATACACTGGCCCGGCCGGTCCCGTCTGGCGGCGTTCGCGCCGACTCTTGATCCAAAGGAGTGCACCATGAAGGCTGCGGTGTTCCATGGTCCGCACAAGGCGCTCACCATCGAAGACATCGACATCGCGAAGCCCATCGGGCGCGAAGTGCTGGTGCGCACGGTGGCCAGCGGGGTCTGCCACAGCGACCTCCACTTCATCGAGGGGCTCTACCCGTTCGTGCCGCCGGCCATTCTCGGGCACGAGGCGGCGGGGATCGTCGAGGCGGTGGGTCCCCAGACGGAGGAGTTCAAGCCGGGCGACCACGTCATCGCCTGCCTCTCGCTCTTCTGCGGCCACTGCGAGTACTGCCTGACCGGACGCACGCACCTCTGCCAGAGCCGGCCCACCCGGGCGGCGAACGAGCCACCCAAACTCTCGTGGAAGGGCGCGCCCGTCAACCAGTTCGCCAATCTCTCGAGCTACGCGGAGCAGATGCTGGTGCACGAGAGCGGCCTCGTGAAGGTGCGCGACGACATGCCGCTCGACCGCGCGGCGCTGATCGGCTGCGGCGTGACGACCGGGGTGGGCGCGGTCCTCAATACCGCGCGCGTCGAGGCGGGGACGACCGTGGCCGTCTATGGCGCCGGCGGCGTCGGGCTGGCGGCGATCCAGGGCGCGGTGATCGCGGGCGCCCGGATGATCATCGCGGTGGACGTTGTCGCGCACAAGCTCGCCACGGCGCGCGAGCTGGGCGCCACCCACGCCGTGGACGCCTCGGCCACGGACCCCGTGAAGGCGATCCGCGAGCTGACGGGGCCCGGGGTGGACTACGCCTTCGAGGCGATCGGCCTGAAGAAGGCGGCCGAGCAGGCGTTCGACTGCCTGCGACCCGGCGGGACGGCGACGATCATCGGCATGATCCCGGTGGGGCAGAAGATCGAGCTCGATGGGCCCTCGTTCCTGCGCGAGAAGAAGGTGCAGGGCTGCAGCATGGGCTCGAACCGGTTCAAGGTCGACATGCCGCGCTACGTCGAGCTGTATCGCCAGGGGCGGCTCAAGCTCGACGAGATGATCACCCGTCGCGGCCGTCTCGAGGACATCAACGAGGCCTTCCGCGCGATGAAGGCCGGAGAGGTCGCGCGGACAGTGCTGATGCTCGGGTAGGGCGGCGAGGAGCGTCCGACGTACCTCAATCGCGAGCTCCTCGTCTTCACCGCGGGCTTGCGGTCGCGCGTCGTCGCGTCGGCCGCGCTTGGGCTCGTCGGCGTCGTGCTCGGCATCGCCCGGCTCGCGCTGCTCGGCTGGCTCCTCGCGCGCGTCTTCGCCGGCGCCGGCCTCTCGGCGCTGGCGCTCCCGATCGCCGCCGTCGCGGCCGTGATCGCCGTGCGCTCACTCGTCGAATACGCGCGCACGATGCTCGCGCACCACACCGCGTTCCGCGTGCAGGCGCGGCTCCGCGGGCGGCTGTACGACCACCTCGTGCGCCTCGGGCCCGCGTACCTCACGCACGAGCGCACCGGCCCCGTCGCCACCTCGATGGTGGAGGGCGTCCAGCAGCTCGAGGTGTACTTCGGCCAGTTCCTGCCGCAGCTCGTCGTCGCCGTCGCCACGCCCGTCCTCATCTTCGCGTTCGTCGCGTTCATCGACCTGCCGGTGGCCGCCGTCCTCGTCGGCGCGGCGCTCGTCACGCTCATTGCCCCGGCGATCTGGCACCGGCGGGATCGGGCCGCCGGCTACGCGCGCAACCGCGCCTACGCGGCTTTCGGCGCCGAGCTGCTCGACGCGCTCCAGGGCCTCGCGACGCTGAAGGCGTTCGGCCAGAGCGGCGAGCGCGCGCGCCTGCTCGAGACGAAGAGCCACGACCTCTTCAAGAGCACGATGTGGCTCCTCGGGGCGAACACCATGGGCCGCGGCATCACCGACGCGGGCATGGCCATCGGCGCGGTCGCGGCGCTCGCGCTCGGCGCGTGGCGCGTGCACACCGGCACGATGGACCTCGCCGCGCTGCTCGTCATCCTGATGCTCGGCGTCGAGGTGTTCCGGCCGCTTCGCGAGCTGCGCATGCTTCTGCACGCGGGGATGCTGGGAACGGCCGCGGCGCGTGGCATTCTCGATCTGCTGGCCGCGTCGCCCGCCGTCGTCGATCGTGCGCAGCCGACCAACGGCACGCCGCTGGCGCCCACGGTGACCTTCGAGGACGTGAAGTTCACGTATCCCGGCGCGCGGCGCATCGCGCACGACTCCGTCTCGTTCGACGTCGGCGCCGGCGAGCGCGTCGCGTTCGTCGGCCCGAGCGGCAGCGGCAAGTCCACCGTGGTCCGCCTGCTGCTCCGCTTCTACGATCCCGACGGCGGCGCCGTCCGGCTCGGCGGGCGCGACATCCGGGAGGTGCCGCTCGCCGAGCTGCGCCGGAGCGTCGCGGTGGTGAGCCAGGACACCTATCTCTTCCACGGCACGGTCGAGGACAACTTGCGGATGGGCAAGCCGGACGCGACCGAGGCGGAGCTGGAGGCCGCGGCGCGCGCGGCGAACGCGCACGAGTTCATCGCACGGCTGCCGGAGGGCTACCGCACGGTCGTCGGCGAGCGCGGCGTGCGTCTCTCGGGCGGGCAGCGCCAGCGCATCGCGATCGCGCGCGCTCTCTTGCGGGACGCGCCGATCCTCGTGCTGGACGAGGCGCTCTCATCGGTGGACGCGGAGAGCGAGGCGCTCATCCAGGGGGCGCTCGATCGCCTGATGGAGGGCCGGACGACGCTGATCTTCGCGCACCGGCTCTCGAGCGTGATCGGCGCCGACCGCATCATGGTCCTCGACGGCGGCCGTGTCGCCGAGAGCGGCGCGCACGCCGAGCTGATGGCGCGCCGGGGACCGTACTGGCGGCTCATGAGGCCACAAGTAGCGGCCGCGCGATCGGATCAGGCGATGACCCTCGACGGCCCGCGCGTCGAACCGGACGGCGCCGGCGCCGACGGCGCGGCGTCGGCGACCGCCGACGAGAGCGTCGTGCGCGCGGCGGAGCTCGGCTGGCTCCAGGCGCTGCCGATTCTCTCGCGATTGATCGGCGGGTACCGCGCGCGGCTCGTCGTCACGTTCGGCCTTGGCATCGCACGGGTCGGCGCGATCATCGCCGTCGGGGTGCTGAGCGCCCTCGTCGTGCGCGCGGTGGGGCGGGGCGCGCCGTACGGGGGGCTCCTGCTCGCGCTCGCGGTGGCGGCCCCGCTCGCCGGGCTGCTCCACTGGCTCGAGTCGTGGCTCGCGCACGACATGGCCTACCGGCTGCTGAACGATATGCGGCTCGCGCTCTTCCGCAAGCTCGACGCCATCTCGCCCGCGTACCTCACGCGGCGCCGCAGCGGTGATCTCGTCGCCGTGGCGACGCACGACGTCGAGCTGATCGAGTATTTCTTCGCGCACACGGTGACGCCGGCGCTGGTCGCGATCCTCGTGCCGATCGCCGTGCTCGCGACGCTCGCCGCCTTCGGCTGGCCGCTGGCGGCGGCGCTCGTGCCCTTCCTCCTCTATGCCGCGATGAGCCCCGTGCTGCGCCGGGCGCACATCGACCGGCTCGGCTCGCGCGCGCGCGAAGTCTCGGGGGATCTCAGCGCCCATACCGTGGACTCGATCCAGGGCATCGCGGAGATCGTCGCGTTTCAGCGCGAGCGTGCGCGGGGCGAGGAGCTGGCGGCGCGCGCCGGTGCGTACCTCGCCGCGCGCATGCCGTTCCTCGCCGATCTCACGCGCGAGCACGCGCTGCACGAGGCGGTGACGGGTGCCGGCGGTCTCGCCGTCATCGCGGTAGGGGCGGCGCTCGTGGGCGCGGGCCGGCTCGAGGCGCCGATGCTGCCGTTGCTCACGCTGCTCGCGCTGGCGGCCTTCATTCCGTTGTGGGAGGTGTCGCAGGTCGGGCGCCAGCTCGCGGACACGCTGGGCGCCACGCGGCGCGTGCACGCGATCCATGCCGAGCCGGTGCCGGTGCGGGACGGTCCGGGTGTCCCGGCGGCGCGGGCGACGGGCGCCATGCTCGCGCTACGGGACGTCACGTTCACGTACCCCGGCCGCCATCGGCCGGCGCTGACGGGCGTGTCGCTCAGCGTCCCCACCGGCAGCACCGTCGCGCTCGTCGGGTCGTCGGGCGCGGGCAAGACGACGATCGCGCATCTGTGCCTCCGGTTCTGGGATCCGGACGCGGGCGAGATCCGGCTCGCGGGCGAGAATCTCACAGCGTGGCGCCTCGACGATCTGCGGCGCGAGATCGCGCTCGTCGCGCAGGACACCTACCTCTTCAACGACACGCTCCGCGCGAACGTGCTGCTCGCGCGCCCCACGGCGGGCGAGGCGGCGCTGCGCGACGCGCTCGAGCGCGCCTCGCTGGGCGAGCTGATCGACTCGCTGCCGGAGGGCGTCGACACCGTGGTGGGCGAGCGTGGGATGCGGCTCTCGGGCGGCCAGCGCCAGCGCGTGGCGATCGCGCGCGCGTTCCTGAAGGACGCGCCGGTCCTGATCCTGGACGAGGCGACGTCGCACCTCGACGCGGTGAACGAGGCCGCGGTGCGCCAGGCGCTGGACGCGCTGGCGCGCGGCCGGACGACGCTGGTGATCGCGCACCGCCTGTCGACGGTCCGCGACGCGGACCTGATCGCGGTTCTGCACGAGGGTCGCATCGCCGAAGCCGGCCGGCACGACGCGTTGCTGTCGTCGGGCGGGTTCTACGCCCGTCTCGTGTCGCGCCAGATGGCGGCGGTCACGTAGCGCGGGTGATCGCGGCGATCTTGTCGGCGAAATTCACCTGGCTATCGTCCTCGGGCGCGTAGCCGATCTTGCTCTTCGCGTTGGCAAGGCTCCAGAACCGGTGCGTGTTCCCGCTGATGCCGTAGACGATCAGG
>JBOHQB010000065.1:0-2124 GCA_050731995.1 Candidatus Rokuibacteriota bacterium | reverse complement strand
CGACGACCGCCGTGACGACGACGGTGCACGCGCCGATGAAGAGCGCCAGCCGCGCGCCGTAGAGGACGCGCGCCAGGAGGTCGCGTCCGAGCTGGTCGGTGCCGAGCGGGTTGCCCGGCGTGCCCGGGGGCTTCAGGCTCCGCGCGAAGTCGGTGCGGAGCGGATCGTCGGGCACGAGCCACGGCGCCGCCAGCGCGACGGAGAGCGCGCCGAGCGTGAGCAGGAGACCGAGCCAGGCCTTCAGCGTGAGCTTTCTCACGTCAGAGGGCCCTCATGCCCGCACGCGGACGCGCGGGTCGAGCCAGCCGTAGGCGAGATCCACCGCGAGATTCATGAGCGTGTAGACGATCGAGGTGAACGACACGGCGGCCATCACAACGGGGAAATCACGGTTGAGCAGGGCCTGCACGGTGAGCCGGCCGAGCCCGGGCCACGCGAAGATCGTCTCCGTGATGACGGCGCCGCCCAGGAGCTGTCCCACCTCGAGCCCGGCGAGCGTGACGATCGGGATCGCCGAGTTGCGGAGCGTGTGCTTGCCGATCACGCGTCCCTCGCCCAGCCCCTTGGCGCGCGCGGTCTTCACGTAGTCCTCGTTCAACGCGTCGAGCACGGCCGAGCGCGTGAGCCGCGCGATGCGCGCCGAGAAGAAGGCGGCGAGGACGACCGACGGCATGACGAGGTGGGCGAGGCCGCCCATGCCCCCGGTCGGCAGCCAGCGGAGCTGGACCGAGAAGACGTAGATCAGCATGAGACCGAGCCAGAACCCCGGTGTCGCCTGGCCGAGGACGGTCGCGACCGTGCCCGCGTGGTCGAGGAAGGTGTCGCGGCGCACGGCAGTGAGGACGCCCAGCGGCACCGCGACCACGAGCGTGAGGACGATGGACGTCGCGGCCAGGAGCGCGGTCGCGGGCAGACGCTCGAGCACGAGGCCGAGCGCGTCGCGCTTGTAGCGGAGCGACTCGCCGAAGTCGCCGCGGAGCGCGCCGGCCATGAAGCGCACGTACTGGACGGGCAGCGGGTCGTTGAACCCCAGCCGCTGGCGGAACTCGTTCACGTCCTTGGTCTGGATGTCCATCGGCATGAAGAGCAGCACCGGGTCGCCCGAGAGGCGCACCATGCCGAACACCGCCGTCAGCGAGAGCAGGACAACGAGCGCGGTCTGGCCGAGGCGCGACAGGACGTACGCGCGCATCGCCTACTGATCAGCCGCCCGGGCGCTCGAAGCGGCGCCGGAGCGCGACCGGACGCCGGCGCTTCCGGTAGCGGATGTTCAGGACCTCGACGAAGAGCGAGAAGGCCATCGCGAAGTAGATGTAGCCGTGCGGCACGTGGTGGCCGGTTCCCTCCGCCACGAGCATCACGCCGATGAGCAGCAGGAAGGCGAGCGCCAGGAGCTTGACGGACGGGTGGCGCTCGACGAAGCCGGACACGGCGCCCAGGGAGACGAGCATCACCAGCATCGCGATCACCATCGCGGTGACCATGATCCAGAGCTGGCTCGCCATGCCGACGGCGGTGATCACCGAGTCGAGCGAGAAGACGATGTCGAGGACCAGGATCTGGACGAGCACCCAGACGACGGTCGAGCGGCCGCCGGGCGCCTCCCGCTCGTGGTGCTCGACCTCCAGCTTGTCATAGATCTCCCACGTCGCCTTGAACATAAGAAAAAGGCCGCCGCCAAGGAGGATGAGATCCCGGCCGCTGACGTCGTATCCGGCCACGCTGAAGAGCGTGGCGGTGAGCCCCATGATCCACGTGATCGCAAAGAGCAGCGCGATCCGCGTGACGAGCGCGAGCGCGAGCCCGAGCCGCCGCGCGAGGGCCTGGCGCGCGCGCGGCAGCTTCGCCGTGAGGATCGCGATGAAGACGACGTTGTCGATGCCGAGGACGATCTCGAGGAGCGAGAGCGTGCCCAGCGCGACAAGGGACTCGCCGCTCAGGCGTGATCCTTCTTGAGCTGCGCGGCGATCGGGGCGAAGTCGTAGGCGGGGAAGACCTGGTAGCGGAAGGCGCCCCAGGCCTTCTGCTCCATGAACCGGTTGAGCGCGCGCAATTTGTCCGGCTCCACGCGGAGCGTGATCACGAAGCCGTAGGACATCGCGACGACCCAGGAGACGAGCTCGC
>JBOHQB010000064.1:0-1546 GCA_050731995.1 Candidatus Rokuibacteriota bacterium | reverse complement strand
CGCCCCGGGCCACGGCGAGCTCGCCGGCGACGCTCGGCACGTTGAGCGTGAGGGCCAGCTCGCGCGCGCCGACCGCGATCGCGCACGTGGCGACCATCGTGTTCATCACCGTGTTCGGGAACAGGAGCGCCGACAGCCCCGTGGGCCCGCGCCGGAGGTATCCGTCGGCGAACTCGATCGTGGAGGTGAGGTCCCCGAACTCGGTGCCGAGCACGAGGCCGAGCCCACGCGCCGGATCGTAGGCCGACTCGGCCAGCGCGAGCCGCGCCGCGGCGATCGTCAGCTGGCAGGCACGCGAGAGGCGGCGCGCCTCGGCCGGATCGATCACGCCCGCGAGGTTGCCGGGCTCGAGGCGGGCCACGCCGCCGCCCTTGCCCGTAAAGGCCGACCCGCGCGGCCGCGCGAGCCACGCGCCGAGCGCCGCGGCGCCACCCCGCACGGCGGCGTTCACGACACCGACGCCCGTGATCACGACGCGCCGGCGGCTCATCGGATCACGTGGGGGGCCCCGACATGGCCCCCCACGCCCCCCACCGCTCGGCGCGCCCCGGCGAAGCCCTGTCGCGCCTCGATCTCACGCCAGCGCCGGCGGCTCATCGCCCGAGCGCGGTCCGCCGGAAGAGGAGCGTCACGTTCTGGCCGCCGAAGCCGAAAGAGTTCGAGATCGCGCACTCGACCGCGCGCTCGCGCGCCACGCCGGGGACGCAGTCGAAGGGGACCTCGGCGTCGGGGACGGCCAGGTTCGCGGTGGGCGGGATCACCTCACGCGTGACCGCCAGGATCGTGGCAATCGCCTCGAGGCTGCCGGCCGCGGCCATCGCGTGACCGATCATCGACTTCGTGCCGCTCACGAGAAGCCCGCCCTCGCCGAAGATCCGGGCGAGCGCGGCCGACTCGATCCGGTCGTTCTGGGGTGTGCCGGTCCCGTGGGCGTTGGCGTACCCGACCGTGTCGGGAGCGACGCGCGCGCTCGTGAGCGCCGCCCGCATCGCGCGCGTCATGCCGTCGCCGTCCGGGTGGGGTGCCGTCACGTGGTAGGCGTCCGTAGTCGCGCCATGGCCGGCGAGCTCGACCCACGCCCGCGCGCCGCGCGCCCGCGCGTGCCCGGCCTCTTCCAGGACGACGAAGGCCGCGCCCTCGCCGATCGACATGCCCCTCCGGTCGCGATCGAACGGGCGGCACGGCCCGGGATCGAGGAGCTTGAGCGCGTTGAACCCCATGAAACAGATCCGCGTGATCGCGTCCACGCCGCCGGCCAGCGCGACGTCCACGACGCCGTCGGCGATGAGCTCGGCGGCCTCGGCGAGCGCGACCGCGCCGGAGCTGCACGCGGTCACCAGCGTCTCGCGGGGGCCGCGCAGCCCGAGCACCGAGCCCAGGACGTCGGCGTGGGCGCCGGGCAGCACCGAGCGGAGCGCCGCGGGCGGCGCGGGCGCGTGTGACTCGCCACGGACGCGCCGCCAGTACCACGCTTCCGCCTCGAGCATGCCGCCGCCGACCGCGCCCACCAGCAGCGCGGCGGAGGCGCGCTCGCGCGCCTCGAGCC
>JBOHQB010000063.1:0-5407 GCA_050731995.1 Candidatus Rokuibacteriota bacterium | reverse complement strand
GAGCGGCACGGCCTTGAGATTGTAGAGCTCGGTGTCGCTCTTCAGCGAGGTGATGATCATGTAGTAGAACGGAAACAGCGCGAAGAAGACGTAGGGGACGAGGTTGGCGTACCCGAACGCCGTCGATCGGATCTTCGACCCCCGCGAGCGAACGCCGACGATCACACTCACTCCTTCCGGATGTAGCGGAGCTGCGCGAACACGATGACGGCGAGCAACGGGAACAGGAAGAGCGAGATCGCCGCCCCCTGCCCGAGGTTGCCGCCCGACAGCCCCATCTGGTAGGCAAAGGTGGCGAAGAGGTGGGTGGTGTTGACCGGGCCGCCGCTCGTGAGCACCTGCACGATGTTGAAATCGGAGAACGTGAAGATCGTCGAGAACAGGATCACCACGGCGAGCACCGGCTTGAGCAGCGGGAGCGTGACGTGACGGAACCGGCCCCACGATCCTGCGCCGTCCACCTCCGCCGCCTCGTAGTACTCGCGCGGGATCGAGACGAGGCCGGCGAGCACGATGATGGCGAAGAACGGCAACCCGCGCCAGACGTTGACGGCGATGACGGCCGCCATCGCATAGCTGGCCATGCCGAGCCAGTTGGGACCCGGCGGGCTGATGATCCCGAGGTGGATCGCCGTCCAGTTCACGACGCTGTAGAGCGAGTCGAACATCCACCTCCACGCCAGCACCGACAGCGCGGTCGGGATGACCCACGGCAGCAGCACGGCGCCGCGGATGAGCCGTTTGAACCGGAACGGCCGGAACAGCAGCATCGCCAGCCAGACGCCGAGCACGCACTTGAGGACCACGGCGATGGCGGTGAAGACGAACGAGTTGTAGACGGTCTGCCGGAAGATCTCGTTGCCGAGGATGTCGCGGAAGTTCTGGAACCCGACGAACGACCCCGGCGAGCCCACCCAGTAGTCGGAGAGGCTGAAGTAGATCGCCATCCCGAACGGATACGCGACGAGCCCGGCGATCAGCAGCAGCGCGGGCACGATCAGGCCATAGCCGAAGACCGCCTCGTGCTCCCACCACTCGCGGACTCGCGCGAGGCGGCCGGGCCTCGCGAGGGCGACCGCCTCGTGGACGCGCGAACCGACGGCCATGTTAGGAGGCCTTGCCTTTCGTCTCGAGCTTGCCCTGGATCGCCAGTTTCACCTGCTCTTCGCCCCAGGCCAGGGCGCGCTTCGTGGGCATGCCGTTGATGGCCTTGGCGACGATGTCGGGAAGGATGAAGTTGACCACGATCAGCTGCACCGCCGAGTTGGGTTTCGCGGGCCACCCCTGTTCGTGCACGTACTCGGCTTCCTTGGGAAGCATCGCGTACTTCGGATGGCTCGCCCAGATGGGGTGCTCGGCGAAGGCTTTGAGCGGCGGCTGGTTGAAGGCGCTGCCGCCCACGATGAAGGCGTCGTAGTTCTCCTTCTGGAACAGGAACTTGATGAAGTCCTTGGCGAGCGAGACGTTCTTCGAGAACTTCCAGATGCCCAGCGAGTTGATGCCGGTCGCGGAATGGATCCCGCCCGGGCCGCCGGGGCTGTTGTGGTGGTTGATCTCGTCGGCGATCGGCATCTTTTTCTCAACGGCCGCGACGTAGGGACTGATCGGGTTGTGGATCCACGATCCCTTGCCCGAGAGCAGGAAGCGGTTGTTCGAGGCGTTGTCCCACGAGAGCACTTCGGACTCCATGGCGTCCTTGTAGAGCTCCTTGTACCACTCGACCACCTGGGCCGCCTTGTCGCTGTTGATCGCCGGCGTCTTGCCGTCTTTCTCCAGCACCTTTCCGCCGTTGCACCACAGCACCGACCAGAACGTGATGGTGGCGTCCGTGCAGTGGCTGATCGGAATGCCGACAGGGTTGCCTTGCTTCTTGAGGATCTTGCCCGCTTTCAGCAGCTCGTCCCAGGTCTTCGGCGCCGGCAGCCCAGCCTTCTTGAACTGCACCTCGTTGTAGCTCCCCACGAACGCGACCCAGAACCACGGCACCGCCTTCCACCCGGACGCGGTCAGGCACGTCTCCTTGGCGAAGGGATACCAGCCGCCGTACTTGGGCCCGAGGTGGTCGACGAGATCGCCGACGTCGACCAGATGCTGCTCGTAGAGGAAGGGATCGGCGGCGCCCGTGACGATGACGTCGTGCCCCGACTGGGACGAAACCTCCGCCGCGCGCTTGGCGAACATCTGAGGACCGGCGATCGTGTCGACCCGCACGGTCACGCCGGCCTGCTTACCGAACAGGTCCGCCTGCCGCTTGAGCTCGTCGTCCGATGCGGGGACGAAATGGTTGAAGCTCAGCATCGTGAGCTCGCGCTTCTGGGCAAACGCCGGGGCACGATCGAGCGCGATCGACGCCCCGGCGACCATGATCGCTGAGCTTTTGAGGAAGCTTCGGCGCGCGATCACGGCGCTCATGGCTAGGTCTTCCCCTTCGTCTCGAGCTTGCCCTGCACGGCGAGCTTGACCTGGTCCTCGGCCCATGCCATCGCGCGCTTGGTCGGCATCCCGTTGACGGCCTTGGCCACCATGTCCGGCAATATGTAGTTGACCTGGACCAGTTGCACCGCCGCGTTGGGCTTGGCCGGCCACCCGCGCTCGTGCGCGTACTCCGCCTCCTTCGGCAGCATCGCGAACTTTGGATTCTGCGACCAGATCGGATGGTCCGCGAGGTTCTTGAGCGGCGGATGGTTGAAGCCCTGGGACGCCACGATCCAGGGATCGTAGTTTTCCTTCTGGAAAAGGAACTTCAGGAAGTCCTTCGCGAGGTCCTGGTTCTTCGAGAACTTCCAGATCGCGATGCCATTGATGGGCGGCGCCGAGTGGATGCCGGCCGGCCCGCCGGGACTGTTGTGGTGGTTGATGTCGTCGGCGATCGGCATCTTTTTGGACACCGCAGCCGCGTACGGACTGATCGGGTTGTGGATCCACGAGTACTTGCCCGACAGGATGCCGCGGTTGTTGGAGGCGTCATCCCATGATAGGACTTCGGGCTCCATCGCGTCCTTGTAGAGCTCCTTGTACCACTCGATCACCTGCGCGGTCTTGTCGCTGTTGATGGCCGACGTCTTGCCATCGGCCTCGAGCACCTTGCCGCCGTAGGACCACAGCACCGACCAGAACGTCGTGTTGGCGTCCGCGCAGTGGCTGATCGCGATGCCGACCGGGTTGCCTTGCTTCTTGAGGATCGTCCCGTGGTGAAGCAGCTCCGCCCACGTCTTCGGCGTCTGTAGCCCCGCCTGCTTGAAGTGGGCCATGTTGTACGTCGCGGGGAACGAGATCCAGAACCACGGCACGGCCTTCCAGCCCGACCCGGTGTGCGAGCCCTCTTTCGCGAACGGGTACCAGCCGCCGTACTTCTTGCCGAGGTCATCGATGATGTCGCCGACGTCCGCGAGCTGGTTCTCGTAGAGGAAGGGGTCGGCGCCGCCCCCGATGATCAGGTCGTGCCCCGACTGCGACTGCGCCTCGGCCGCTCGCTTCGCGGGTAGCTGCAGGTGGGCGATCGTGTCCACCCGCACCGTGACGCCGGCCTGCTTGCCGAACGCCTCCGCCTGCTTGCGCAGCTCGTCGTCGGAGGCCGGCACGAAGTGGTTCCAGGAGAGAAACGTCAGCTCGCGCTTCTGCGCGAAGGCGGGGGCTTTTCCGAACGCGAGCCACGAGGTCGCGCCTGCGGTCGCGCCGCTCGCCGTCCTGAGGAACTGTCGACGCGTGGTCGCTGCCATAGGGGGCTCCTTTATGGAACGGATGGGGCCTTCTACCACCCGCCCGCGTGGCTTGTCAATTGAGCAACCTGTCAGGTCGCCGGGAATCCGGCCGTCCCCCCGACGCATCGCAAGGGACGTATGGAGGCGATGACCATGCTCCTCGAGCCGATCCTGACGCTGGTGCTGATCGCGAGTCTCGTGGTGGGTCCCCTCACTTGGCGCGCGCTGACCGACCGCCGGCAGGCCCGGGCGCTGGCGGTGCGCGCCGACGTGCACCGCGCCGTCACGCGCGCGCTCGGCGGCGAGTCCTTCGTGACGGTCGAGGCCAAGGCGCCGGGGCTCACCAGCCGCGGGCGCGTCGTGATCGGGGCGCCGGCGGACTGGAAGTGGCTGATCGAAGCCGCCTGGCCGGCAATTATCCGGCAGGTACCGCGTCGCTGGGACCTTGTCGTGCGCCTCGACCCGCCGGCGCGCGTCTCCACCCCGCTCGAGCGCGCCGCCTGACGGCCGGCGCGTCGTCCGGAGACGGGCGCGGCGGTCAGGTCAGCGGGACGTAGTCGTACTCGCCGATGCCCTGCAGGACGAGAAACGTCGCCGAGGTCTCGCCCGCGTTCGTGACGAGGTGCGGGCGGCCCGGGCGCACCGCGTAGGTCTCGCCCGGGCCGAGCCGCACGTCCTCCTTCGGTTCGCGCAGGAAGAGGCGCAGGCGTCCCTCGAGGACATAGAAGGTGTCCTGGACATTCGTGTGGTAGTGCCAGGGCACCTGCTGCTTCGGCGAGATCTGCAGCTCCGAGATCCGGAACCCCGGCCGCTCGGCGTGCCGCGCCCGACGCTCGACCTCGTAGAGATGGCTCGAATCCTTGACCGCTTCTTTCATGCGTCCTCCTGCGTTGGTCTGCGGGTCGCGGCGGTCGCCGCCGCGAGCCCCGCGTCTGGGACGTCGAGGGGCAGCACGCAGCCCGGCGCGATGATCAGGCCCGTGCCGCCGGTCTGGCGGACGGCGTCGGCGACCTCCGCGGCGACCGCCCCGGCCTGGCCGCCTCGGAGCGTCCCCCGCTCGTTCAGCCCGCCGACGAGGGCGCGGGCGCCGCGGGCGCGGGCCTCCGCGAGCGTCGGCGATGTCACGCGATCGTGCCAGTTGACCGCGTGCACGGGCAGGGCGCTCCAGCGATCGAAGTAGGGCGTGGGTCCGTGCAGGTGCAGGAGCGTGAGGAACGACCGCCCCCGCACCGCCTCGAGCGTGCGGCGCGCGTACGCGAGGTCGTAGTCCACGGACTCCGGCTCGGTGACCGTCTCCGGCGTCGCCGTCTGCGTGGCGAAGAAAAGGCCGTCCGCGCCCGCCTCGAGCGAGGCCAGCGCGTAGCGCTCCACGGTCGCGGCGATCGCCTCGAGCGCCGGCACGACGGCGGCCGGGCTCGTCCGGAGGTCCGCGTGGAGCCGCTCGCCGGCGAGCTTCCGCGCGATCGTGAGTGGCGAGAAGACCGTGTGGAGCACCGGCGCGTCGTCGCCGCGCCCGCGCGCGATGAGGCGCACGGCCTCGAGCTCGCGTCCGAGCGCGCCCGCGCCCGGATCGAGCGGACGGATCCGGCTCCAGTCCGCCGTGGTCTTCACGGCGTGCTCCGTGCACTGCTTGGCGCCGCTCGGCGCGCCCTGGTACGCAACCTTGCAACCCCAGTCCTCGACGCAGTAGACGCCGCTCGACATGA
>JBOHQB010000062.1:0-5979 GCA_050731995.1 Candidatus Rokuibacteriota bacterium | reverse complement strand
GCGAGGGCGTCGACCGACGTGCGGATCGGCGTGGGTTTGTAGCCGTACTTCTTCTCGAACTGGTCGACCTCCGTGCCCTTCATCGGGCGGGACATCGGGCCGAGCTGCGCCGTGCCGGAGATGAGCGCCGGCGGCGCGGTCGACGACCCCTTGCCCTCGATCTGGATCTTCGCGTTCGGATAGAACTTGTTGAAGGTCTCCGCCCAGAGCGTCATGAGATTGTTCAGCGTGTCGGAGCCGACGCTCGAGATATTGCCGCTCACTCCGCCAGCCGACTTGTAGGACGCCAGTGCGTCGTCGAGCTTCGGGGGCCCCGACGCGTAGCCGGCGGCGGCCGTCAGTGCCACGACCCCGATCGCAGCGACAATCTTCTTCAGCATGCTTATCTCCTTGTCCATGGTTTGCATGATCTCCTGGATGTGTTTCAGTCCCATAAACGTCGCGTTACGTTTGTGTTACGAACGCCCGGGGTCGTGGAATCGGTAGCCCACCCCACGGACCGTCTCGACGCCCGGCGACGACACCTTTGCGGTCGCGAACTTGCCCCGGAGGCGCGCGACGTGGACGTCCACCGTCCGCGGCTCGACGAAGCCGTCATGGCCCCACACCGCGTCGAGCAGTTCCTCCCGGCCGAAGACCCGGCCGGGGGTCGCGACGAGAATCGCGAGCAGCTCGAACTCCTTGGGCGTGAGATCCACAGCTTTGCCCTTCATCCGGACTTCGAAGCGGTATCGGTCGATCTCCAGATCGCCCGCCTTCAGCTGCGCCTTCTTTTCCTGCCCGTCCGCGGCCCGCCCGCGCCGCGAGACGGCGCGGATCCGCGCCAGCAGCTCACGGGGCGAGAAGGGCTTGGTGACGTAGTCGTCGGCGCCCATCTCAAATCCTAAGACCTTGTCGCCTTCCTCGACACGGCCGGTGACCATGATCACGGGAATCGCGCGGGTCTCGGCATCCTGCTTGAGGCGCCGGCAGACTTCCCAGCCGTTCAGGTGCGGCACCATGATGTCGAGGAGGACGACGTCGGGGCGCGCCTCGCGCACCTGCTTGAGCGCGTCCGTCCCGGTGGGGGCGACGACCACGTCGTAACCCTCGCGCGTGAGGTTGTAGCGGATCAACTCGGCGACGTCACGCTCGTCCTCGACGACGAGGACGCGCCCCTGGCGAGAGGCTGCGGCGGCCTTCATACGCGCCGAAGTGTGGGCGCGCCGGGTTACGGGAGGATGACGCGCAAGTAAATCTTCGGCGACCCGGGTGGCGAGCCTACCCCGGCCCGGCGGCCATCCACTCGCGTATCCGCATCGCGATCTCGTCGCGGACGCGGCGGAAAGTCGCCAGCCGCTCCTCCTCCGTACCGGTGGCGCGGGAGGGGTCGTCGAACGACCAGTGCGGCCGGCGCGAGCGGCCCGGGAAGACGGGACAGCGCTCGTTGGCGTCGTCACACACGGTGATCACCCAGTCCCAGTCCTCGCCGAGGTAGCGCTCGAGAGTCTTGGACGTGTGGCCGCCGAGGCTCACGTTCGCCTCGGCCATGGCGCGCGTCGCCAGCGGGTGCACCCGCGTGACCTCGATACCGGCGCTCGCGACCTCGAACCGGTCACCGGCCATCGCGCGAAGCCACCCTTCCGCCATCTGGCTCCGCGCCGAGTTGTGGGTGCACAGGAAGAGAACGCGCTCCCTCGCCATCACCCGTCAGGCGGCGAAGGACGACGGCGGTGCTGTCACGCTGCGGGCTTGTGCGCGCGGACGAAGGCGCTCATGAACTTGCCATCGACCTGGGGCGCGATCGCGGCCGCGTCGAGACCGGCGCCCGCGAGGAACTCGCGCGCGTCTTCGACCTTGTAGACGCGTGTCGGCTCGACACCGATCGCCTCGAATCCGGCTGTGGCGAGCTTGTCGCGATACTCCCGCTCCTCGAGCGCGCCCGCGACGCAGCCGATCCACAGCTCGACGCTCTTGCGGATCGCCGCCGGGACCTCGCCGCGCACGACAACGTCGGAGACCGCGAAGCGCCCGCCTGGCTTGAGCACGCGGAACGCTTCGGCCAGTACCCTATCCTTGTCGGCCGAGAGGTTGATGACGCAGTTGGAGATGATCACGTCCACCGACGCGTCCGGAAGCGGCACGTTCTCGATCTCGCCCTTGAGGAACTCGGCGTTCGCGACGCCCGCCTTCTGCTGATTCTGCCGCGCGAGCGCGAGCATCTCGTCGGTCATGTCGAGCCCGTAGGCCTTGCCCGTGGGGCCGACGCGCCGGGCCGACAGGAGCACGTCGATGCCCCCACCCGAGCCGAGATCGAGCACGACCTCGCCCGGCTTGAGCTCGGCGAGCGCCGTCGGGTTGCCGCAGCCGAGCGACGCCGCGACGGCCTCGGCCGGCAGATCGGCGGTCTCGCCGCAGGCGTACAGATTGGAGGTGATCGGATCGGCCTCGCCGCACGACGCGGACGAGCAGCAGGAGGCGTCGCCGCCGGCCGTCACGCGGAGCGCCGCCTTGCCGTACTTGTCTCTCACGACGTCCTTGATGTCCCTGTCCGCCATGTCATCCTCCTCATCTGTGAAGCTGCCGCGCGACGAGATCACGCGGCGGACTGCGGGCCGAAGTAGCGCTCGAGCAGCGCGCGATAAGCGTCGATCGACGCCGTCGCGGCATCCCGCGCCTTGGCGAGATCGTCCCACCGGCGAACGCGTGCTCGAGCTGGGTGACGCTCTCGCCGTAACGCCGGCGGCCGAGTTCCTGAAACATCCGAACGATATCGGGCCCGCGCATCGCGGCCCCATTATACTTGCGGGGTCGATGGCGGCGACCTACGACTACGACCTCGTGTGCATCGGCAGCGGCCCGGCCGGCCAGCGGGCGGCCGTCCAGGCGGCGAAGCTCGGCAAGCGCGCGGCCGTCGTCGAGAAGCTCCGCTGCGTCGGGGGCGTCTGCGTCGACACGGGTACGATCCCGAGCAAGACCCTCCGCGAGGCCGTCCTCTTCTTCTCGTCGCTGACCAGCACTGCCGAGCGGCGCCGCGCGATCGGATTTGAAGGCCGGCCGACCGCCGAACAGCTGCTCTCGCGCGTCGCCGACGTGGTCGCGCGCGAGGGCGAGGTCGTCGAGAACCAGCTGCGACGCAACGACGTCGCGCTCATCCGCGGCGTCGGGTCGTTCGCCGATCCCCACACGCTGGTCGTGGAAGCCGAGGGCGGCTCGAAGCGCCTGAGCGCCGAGAACATCCTCATCGCGGTCGGCACGACGCCCGCCTCGCCCCCCGGCGTGGCGCCCGACGGCGAGATCGTCATCAGCACCGACGACGTGATCCGCCTCAAGCAGCTCCCGCGCTCGCTCGCCGTGGTCGGCGCGGGCGTGATCGGCGTCGAGTACGCCTCCATGTTCGCCGCGCTTGGCGTCCAGGTGACGCTCGTCGAGCGCCGGGAACGCCCGCTCGAGTTCCTCGACCGCGAGATCCTGGAGGAGCTGATCCACCAGATGCGCAACCGTAACGTGACGTTCCGCCTCGGAGAGGCGGTCGAGTCGATCGAGATCAACGAGGGCCCGCCCCGGCGCGCCGCGCTCCTCCTCGAGTCGGGAAAGCGCATCGTCGCCGACGCGGTCGTCTTCTCCGCCGGACGGATGGCGTTGACGGGACCGCTCAAGCTCGAGAACGCGGGGCTGCGGGCCGACGACCGGGGACGGCTCAAGGTCGACGCGGCCTTCCGCACGTCGGTGCCCCACATCTTCGCCGCCGGTGACGTGATCGGCTACCCGAGCCTGGCGGCGACGTCGTCCGAGCAGGGCCGCCTGGCCGCCTGCCAGGCCTTCGGCGTTGAAGCGGGGCCCATGGCCGCGCACTTCCCCATCGGCATCTACGCGATCCCCGAGATCTCGATGGTCGGCGCGCCCGAGCACGAGCTGACGGAGAAGAGGGTCCCGTACGAGACCGGCATCGCACGCTACCGCGAGATCGCGCGCGGGCAGATCGTCGGCGACGACAGCGGCATGTTCAAGATGCTGTTCCACCGCGAGACACGCCAGCTCCTGGGCGTGCACGGAATCGGCACGGCCGCCACCGAGCTGATCCACATCGGACAGGCGGTCCTCGGCCTCGGCGGCGGCCTCGATTATCTGCTGCAGACGGTCTTCAACTATCCGACCTTCGCCGAGTGCTACAAGGTCGCCGCGCTCGACGCGGCGAACAAGCTGCGCCGCTAAAGTCCCGCGGGGCCGCGCGCGCCACGAGGAGCGCCACGGCTCTGCCGCGGCGCTTCCGAGCGTTTGGGGGGTATGGGGGGCCATTTCGGGACCCCCCATGTAACTAGATCGGCAGCGGCAGCTGCGCCGCTGCCCCCGTCTCGCTTGTCGGCAGCGCGACGCGGACCGTCGTGCCCTGCCCCGGCTCGCTCTCGATCGTCAGCTCCCCGCCGTGCGCGAGGACCAGGTGATTGACGATCGCCAGGCCGAGCCCCGTGCCGCCGAGCTCGCGCGAGCGCGCCTTGTCCACGCGGTAGAAGCGCTCGGTGATCCGCGGCAGGTCGGCGCGCGGGATCCCCACGCCGGTGTCGCTCACCTCGACCAGCGCGCGCGCGTCGGGCAGCCGCCGCGCACGCACCGTGACCCGGCCGCCCTCCGGTGTGTACTTCACCGCGTTGTCCACCAGGTTGATGAGGATCTGGGCCAGCCGGTCGTGATCGGCGTGGACGCCGAGCGCGGGCGGGTTCACCTCCGCGGTGAGGGCGACGAGCCCGGCGTCGGCCCGGGGCTGGACGAGCGCGAACGTCGAGTCCACGACGTCGGCGAGGCCGACCGGGCTCAGCCGTAGCGTGACTCGGCCGAGCTCGATGTTGCTGAGATCCGTGAGGTCGTTCAGCAGTCGGCCCAATCGCTCGGTATGGCGGAACGCGATGTCGAGGAACCGGCGCGCGTTGGCGCGGTCCTCGAGCGCGCCGCCGAGCAGCGTCTCGAGATAGCCCTGGATCGCCGTGAGCGGTGTACGCAGCTCATGCGAGACGTTGGCGACAAACTCCGTGCGCACCTGCTCGAGGCGACGCAGCTCGGTCACGTCGTGCACCACCATCACGACGCCCGTTCCCCCCTCCCCGAGGGCCAGCGGCACCACGTTGACCCGCAACGTGCGCTCAACCGGGTGCAGCAGCCGAAGCTCGTGCTGGGACGCCGCACCCTCCACGGCGGCACGGCTCCGGCGGAAGATCTCGTGGAGCTCGGCGTTGCGGACGATCTCCTGGAACGGCTTGCCCTCGGCGCGGCCGGGCCCGACGCCGAACATCCGCCGCGCCGGCTCGTTCATGAAGAGCAACGCCTCGTGACCGTCCACGGCGATGACACCCTCGATCATGCCGTCGAGAATCGCCGTCGCCTTGGCCTGCTCCCGGGCCACGTCGTCGAGCTTCTCGCGCAGGCGCGCGGTCATCACGTTCAGCGCGCGCCCGAGCGCACCGATCTCGTCCATCGATCGCACGGGGGCGCGCACGTCGAACCGCCCTTCGCTCATCTGGCGGGCGATCGCCTGCATCTCCACGACGGGGCGGGTGACGCGTCCGGCGACGAAGATGCCGATGCCGAACGCCACGGCAAGCGCGACGAGGCCACCGGCGAGCATCACACGGTGGAGGTTTGCGTACGAGGCGGTCACGGTGGTGAGCGGGAGCGCCAGCCGGAGAACTCCCGTGACGCGGCCGCCGTCCCCGACGGGTACCCCGACGTAGAGCAGCGGCTGCCCGAGCGTGGCGCTGGTGCGCACGTCGTGCCCCGGCCGGCCGTCGAGCGCGGCGCGGACCTCCGGGCGCGCGGCGTGGTTCTCGACGCGGGGCAGGTCGGCGACCGCGACCTCGGAGTCGCCCAGCACGCGGCCGTCGAGGGCGATGACGGTCACGCGCGCTCGGGTGGGGCGGCTGGCGCGCAGGGCGAAGGCGCTGACGTCCGCGGCCGAGGCGCCCCGGGCGACGAGCCCGCGCGTCTCGTCGTGGAGCAGGTGCGCGG
>JBOHQB010000061.1:0-10405 GCA_050731995.1 Candidatus Rokuibacteriota bacterium | reverse complement strand
GGGTACGCTCGTCCTCGTCGGAGCCACCACCGAGAACCCGTCGTTCGAGGTGAATTCCGCGCTCCTCTCCCGCTGCCGCGTCTACGTGCTGCGCGGCCTCGCCGAGGGTGACGTGCTCACGCTGCTCCGCCGGACGCTCAGCGACCGCGAGCGCGGGCTCGGCGCGGAAGGGGTCACGGCGACCGACGACGGGCTCCGCGCGATCGCGCGGGTGGCCAACGGCGACGCCCGGACCGCGCTCACCGTCCTCGAGCTGGCCGCGCAGCTCGCCGAGCCGACCGATGGCGTCCGCACGGTCACCGACGTGGCCATCCGGGAGGCGGCGCAGCGCAAGGCGCTTCTCTACGACAAGAGCGGTGAGGAGCACTACAACCTGATCTCGGCGCTGCACAAGTCGCTCCGCGACTCCGACCCGGACGGCGCGCTCTACTGGATGACGCGGATGCTCGATTCGGGCGAGGAACCCCTCTACGTCGCGCGGCGGCTCGTGCGGTTCGCCTCGGAGGACATCGGCAACGCCGATCCGCAGGCGTTGACGCTCACCCTGGCGGCGAAAGACGCGTACGACTTCCTCGGCTCGCCCGAGGGCGAGCTCGCGCTGGCGCAGGCCACGCTCTACCTGGCGCTCGCGCCGAAGTCCAACGCCGCCTACCTCGCCTACGAGCAGGCGCGCGCCGACGTGCACGAACGCCCGTCCGAGCCCGTGCCGCTCCACCTGCGCAACGCGCCGACGGATCTGATGAAAGACGTCGGGTACGGCGCGGGCTACCAGTACGCGCACGACGCGCCCGAGGCGCGCGTGGACCAGGAACATCTGCCCGACGCGCTCGTCGGCCGTCGCTACTACCGGCCCACGGAGCGCGGACTCGAGGCGGAGCTCTCCCGCCGGCTTACCGCCTGGCTCCGCTGGCGCGAGGAGCGGCGGCCGAGATGATCTAGAATGAGTCGTATGCCGCCCCTGCGCGTGGGCGTGATCTTCGGCGGGCGTTCCGGCGAGCATGAGGTGTCACTCGCCTCCGGCGCCTCGGTGATCGCGGCGCTCCGGCAACGCGGCCACCAGGTCGTCCCCATCGGCATCGCGCGGGACGGCCGCTGGCTCGTCGGCGGCGATCCCCTCCGCGCCCTCGTCGACGCCGCGCGCGTCGCGCTGCCCGCGGACGACACCACCGGCTCGGTCAAGAAGGCGCTCGCCGACCGCGCCGAGGACGCCGCGCAGACGGGCGCCCAGCAGGCACTGGTCCGGAGCGAGCCCGCCGGCGGGCTGCCCGCCGAGCTGCGCCACGCGCTCGACGTGGTCGTCATCATGCTCCACGGCCCCTACGGCGAGGACGGCACGATCCAGGGGCTCCTCGAGCTGGCCGACCTGCCCTACGTCGGCGCGGGCGTAGTCGCCTCGGCCGTCGGGATGGACAAGGCGACGATGAAGGCGCTCTTCCGCGCGCACGGCCTCCCGGTCGTCGAGCACCTCGTGGTGTCGCGGCGCGAGTGGCGCGCCCGCCCCGACGGCGTGAGCATCCGCGTCGCCGAGACCATCGGCTTCCCGTGCTTCGTCAAGCCCTCGAACCTCGGCTCGTCGGTCGGGATCAGCAAGGTGCGGAGCGCCAGGGAGCTCGACGCGGCGCTCGACGAGGCGGCGCGTCACGACCGGAAGCTCCTCGTCGAGCGCGCCGTCGTGGGCCGCGAGATCGAGGTCAGCGTGCTCGGCAACGACGAGCCGATCGCGTCGCTGCCCGGCGAGATCGTCTACGAGAGCGAGTGGTACGACTACGCGACCAAGTACACCGAGGGCCAGGCGCGCGTCGTCTGTCCCGCGCCGCTGCCCGCCGCCCTCACCGAGCGGATCCGCGCGCTGGCGCTCGAGGCCTTCCGCGCGATCGACTGCGCCGGCATGGCGCGTGTGGACTTCTTCCTCGAGGGCGACCGGGTGCTCGTCAACGAGATCAACACGATCCCCGGCTTCACCTCCACGAGCGGCTATGCCCGCATGTGGGAGGCGAGCGGGCTCGCCTATCCCGACCTGATCCAACGGCTCCTCGACCTCGCCCTGGAGCGACGGCGGGAGACGTCGCACTGATCCTGATCGCCGGGGGCGGCACGGGCGGCCACACGAGCCCGGGGCTGGCGGTCGCGGCGCTGCTGCGCGAGCGGTCCGTGTCGTGCGCCTGGATGGGCAGCCGCGACGGGGTCGAAGCGCGCCGGGCGCCCGAGGCAGGCATCCCGTACCACGCGATCCCCACGGGCAAGCTCCGGCGCTACTGGGCCTGGGCGAATGTCGCGGACCTCCTCGTGCGCGTGCCCGCCGGTACCGGCCGGGCGCTCGCTCTCCTGACGCGACTGAGGCCACGCGTTGTCTTCGCGACGGGCGGCTTCGTCGCGCTGCCGGTCGTCGTGGCGGCATGGCTCGCGCGTGTTCCCGTCGTCGTCCACGAGCAGACGGCCGTGCCCGGGCTCGCCAACCGGCTCGCCGGGCGCCTGGCCCGACGGGTCGCGGTCACGTTCCCCGATACGCGTGGTGTCTTCCCCCCGGCCAAGGTCGTGGTCACGGGCAACCCCCTGCGCCCGGAGCTGCGCGCGGGCTCGCGCGCCGACGCGGTGGCGCGCTTCGCGCTCGACCCGGCGCTGCCGCTGGTCTACGTCACGGGCGGCGCCCAGGGCGCCTCCACGATCAACCGGGCGGTCGGCGAGATCCTGCCGGCGCTGCTCGAAGGGGCACAGGTCGTCCACCAGTGTGGCGATAACCAGGCGACAGGCGACCGTGCGTGGCTCGAAGCCCGGCGGCGGGTGCTGCCGGCCGCGCTGGCGCGCCGCTACACGGTCGTGCCCTGGGTCGGCGCCGAGCTCGCGGGGATCTACGCGGCCGCGACGCTCGTCGTCGGGCGCGCCGGCGCGGGCACGGTCAACGAGTGCTGCCAGCTCGGCGCCGCGGCGCTCTACATTCCGCTGCCGGGCGCGCGCGGTGACGAACAGACGGCCAACGCCCGGCTCGTCGGCCGCGCCGGCGGCTGCTCGATCGTGCCCCAGCCCGGGCTGACGCCCGAGCTGCTGCTCGAACGCATCCAGACCCTGCTGGCCGATCCGGCGCGCCTGAAGGAGATGGGCGAGCGCGCCCACGCTCTCGCCGTCCCCGACGCCGCCGAGCGCATCGTCGCGCTGCTCTTGGAGACCGCGGCGTGAGGTGGGTGGGTGGGATAGGTCCGGGTGACCCGTTCCTGCCGCCGGCGGCGGCGACCTCACGGGGCGACTGGGAATGGCGTGCCGGTGATCGGCGCGTCGCGCATCGTGGTCAGAGGGCCTGTCCCACCCACCTACCTCGCGCCGCGGTCGCGCGGGCCGCGCGACCCGGGCCGCGCACGCTAGGCGCGGGCGGGACGGCGGCCGCCGAGGTCGCGCCGCAGCGGACAGCTCTCGCAGCGGGGGACGGTGCGGCAGTGCGATTTCGCGACCGCGACGAGCAGCGCGTGGAACTCGTTGAAGAGCGCCGGATCGGACGGCAGGTGCGCTTCGACGAACGCGCGCGTCTCCTCGTAGGACGCGCCCGACCGAACGAGTCGGTGACGCGCCAGGACGCGCCGCGCGTAAGCGTCCGCGACGAAGACGGGGCGGTCCGCGGCGTAGAGCAGGATCGCGTCGACGGTCTCGGGACCGAGGCCGCCGACGGCGAGGAGCTCGTGGCGGAGCGGGCCGAGCGGCGCGCGGCGCATCGCGGCGAAGCCGCCGCGGGCCAGGAGCCAGCGGGTGAAGGCGCGGAGCCGGCGCGCTTTGAGCCGGTAGGTGCCCGCCGCGCGGATCGTCCGGGCAAGTGCGGCCTCGGTGCTCGCCGCGACGCGCGCGGGGCGGAGCAGCCCGCGGGTTCGGAGCGCTGCGACCGCGCGCGCGGCGTTCGCCCATGCGGTGTGCTGGACGAGCACGGCGCCCGCGGCCACCTCGTACGCCGTCCGCGCCGGCCACCAGCGCTGCGGGCCGAAGCGTCGCGCGAGGTCACGATAGACGCGCAGCAGCCGGCCCTTCACCCGATCGCGCGGCGGGCCGGGAATCCGGCGCCACGCGCGCGGCACGGGGCGCGCTGAGCCGATGCTCGCCGTCATCCTGCTGCTCCAGTCGCTCCTCGTCGCCGTGAGCGGACCTCCCGCGTCACCCGAGTATCTCCCGCTCAGGGTCGCGCAGGCCGAAGGCCACTTCCGCCGCGAAGGGCTGGAGGTGACGCTCCGGACGACACGCGCCGAGCCGGGCGCGGCGGAGGCGCTGGCGCAGGGGCAGGCGGACCTCGCGGCGACCACGCTCGACGCGATCCTCCGATTCGGCCCGCGCATTCCGGGTCAGTCCTCGCGCCTCGTCTTCGGCCTCACCGCGGCGCCCCCGGTGGCGCTCCTCGTCCCGACGAGCCAGCAGGCCATCGTCAAGTCGCTCCAAGATCTGCCCGGCACGCGCGTGGGGCTCGCGAGCCCCGGCGCACCCGAGCACGCCTGGTTCGGCTGGCTCCTGGCACGCGCCGGGCTGAGCCCTGCGCAGGTGTGGGTCGTGAGCCTCGGCAGCCGCGGGCTCGTCAGCGCGACCGAGAGCGGCGAGGTCCACGCCGCGCTGGTCCACGAGCCATACGCGTCCCGCCTGGTCGCCGAGGGCCGCGCCAAAGTCCTGGCCGACCTTCGCAGCCCCGACCGGGTCGCGCAGACGCTGGGCGGGCCGACGGTCAACGCCGCCGTGTTCGGGCGCTCGGACCGGATGCCGGCCGACCGCCATCTGACGGCGTTCGCCCGCGCCCTCGACGCCGCCGAGCGGCGCATCGCCGAGACGGGCGCGGCAGAGCTGGCCACGGCCCTCCCGCGACCCGTGGTCGGGTCGGAGTTCGAGACGCGGCTCGAGGCGACCCGGGCGCTGTACCTCAAGGACGGCCTCGTGACAGCCGATCAGGTGCAGGAGACGATCGCGCTGATCCGCGCCCACCTGCCGCTGCCCGGCACGCTCAGGATCCCCAGGCCGGAGGAGATGCTCCACGTCGAGCCCGCGCGACGCGCCGCTACTCCGCCGGCGCGGAAGTGAGCGGCGCGCCGAAGTCCGAGAGCAGCCGGCGCGTGGCCTCGAGCGGCAGGCCCACGACGTTCGAGTAGGAGCCGACGAGCCCGGCGACCAGGGCGCCTCCGCAGTCTTGGATGGCATAGGCGCCGGCCTTGTCGAGCGGAGCGCCGCTGGCCACGTAGCTCTCGATCTCGGCGTCCGGATAGTCGGCCATGCGGACCCGGCTCGTCACCACGGTCGTGCCCTCCCGGCCGCTGACGGCGTCCACGACCGCGACCCCGGTCACCACCTCGTGCCACCGGCCGCGAAGCCGCCGCAGCATCGCGCGGGCGGCGTCCGGATCCGCCGGCTTGCCGAGCGCTTCGCCGTCCACGACCACGAGCGTGTCGGCGCCGAGGACGAGGCCGTGTGCGGCACGCGACGCCACCGCCCGAGCCTTCCGGAGCGCCAGACGGCGCGCCGCTTCCGCGGCGGGCAGCGGCTCGATCGCCTCGTCCACCTCGCTCGGCATCACGGCGAAGTCGGCGCAGATGGACGCGAGCAGCTCGCGGCGTCGCGGCGACGCCGAGGCCAGGATCACGACGGGACGACCCTCAGAGGCGCCGGAGCGTGAACGCGGCGATGACGATTCCGAGGATGCCAACGAGGTTCACCTTGATCGTGAAGCCGAACGTCAGGGCGAGGAAGCGGAGGTCGAGCGTCGAAGGCGGGTTCAGGCCGATCGTCGGCCCCTTCGCGATCAGGTCCTGACCCAGCCAGGCGGGAAGCAGGCTCGCCAAGAGCTCGCCGAGGAGGGAGCCGACGACGAGCCCCGCGACGAACACCAGGAGGATCAGCCCGATGCCTCGCTGGGAGGCCATGCGCCGGGGTGCCTAGGTGACGATCAGGGGATGGGCGTCGGTGATGACGCGCGTCGCAGCGCCGATCGCCTTCCTCAGATGCCGCGGCAGCGAGAAGGCGTGCTGATGGGTCTGACCATCCCAGTATTCGAGCTGCGCGCCGGGCAGGCGCTCGGCGATGAGCTTGTCCACGGCCTGCGGAGTCTGCCGCCGCGGATCCACTTTCTTCGTGGCGGTGATGAAGCCCCAAGGCGTCCCGAAGCACGAGATGAAGCTCTGGTAGGCCGCCACGACCGGGAAAACGTCGCGGAGCGTCCGGTGGATCGCGGTGAAGAAGTCGAGCTCGCCGAGCTTGGTCATCCCCGCCTGGAGCGTCATGGCTCCGCCCGGCGTCAGGCGGTCCCGGACGAGGGTATAGAACTCCTTGGTGAAGAGCATGCAGGCCGGGCCCTCCTCGAGCGGCTCGACCAGATCGACGGTAATGAAGTCGAACCGGTCGGACGTCTTTTCCAGATAACCCCGGGCGTCCTCGTGACGCACCTCGCTGCGCTTGTCCTCGAACGCCCCCTGGTGCATCTCGGGCAGGTGCTCCTTGCAGAGCTCGACCACCTCGCCGTCGATGTCCACCATGACGGCCCGGCGGACGCTCGGGTATCTCAGGATCTCCCGGAGGGTGGCCCCCTCACCGCCCCCGATCACCAGCCCCGACTCCGGCCGGGCCTCGGTGGCGAGCATGCCGGGGTGGACGAGCGCCTCGTGATAGATGAAGTCCTCGGCCTGGCTCGACTGGATGCGCCCGTCGAGGATCAGGACCTTGCCGTAAGCCGGTGTCTCGATGATCTCGGCGTGCTGGAACTTGGTCTGGACCTCGACGATGGTGCGGCGGACCGCGTGCATGTGGCCTTCGACGGCCGTGGTCGGCTCGAAGAACCACTTGTAGGACTGCGGCGTGATCAACTGATCGTGACCGGACTCTTGTTGACGATGGGTACCGCCGAGTTGAAGAAGATGCCGCGCTGCATCTCGACGATCGAGGTGCGCTCGGCCCCGAACTGCTCCACGAGGTAGCCAGCCGCCACCTCGGGCTGGAGCGTGTCGCCGCAGGAGAAGATGTCGACGGCGGCGTACCGGTACTCGGGCCACGTGTGAATCGACAGGTGGGACTCGGCGATGACGACCACGCCGCTGATGCCGAAGGGGTTGAACTCGTGGAAGACGACGTCAACGATGGTGGCTTGCGCCCGCTTCGCGGCTTCGACCAGAGCGCCCTTCACGTTCTCGAGGTTGTTGATGGAGTCGGAATCGCAATCGAACAACTCGATCAGCAGGTGCCGTCCCAGCGCGTTCAATTCCGTTCTCCCTCCTTCTCATCGATCGCGCTCAGCGCGCTCATCTACCGCACGTCTCCTGCGACGCTCACTGCGCCGTGTTCCCGGCGAAAAAATTTCTCGCCGATGATAAAAACTGATTCACTGTAGGGTCGCTGGCGGAGCATTGCAAGAAAAAAACGCTGTTTCGGGCGCTCCGCGGCCTTTCCAGACCGCCGCCGTGGCGGGTCCTGTCCGGCTCGGCGCCCCCCCGCGCTCGCGTCGCCTGCCGATCGCGGTCGGTGTCGTGGCCAGCCCGCTCACTCCACGCGACCACGCTACGGTCTCGGCGCCCGCGCGATGGCCGGCTCGCGCGGGCGGGAGCGCCTCGCCCGCCACCCGCCACGGCGGCGTTTCGCGGCAACGCCGAGCCGGCAGAACAGCTCCGCCGCGGGGGCGCCGAACCGGACAGGACCCGCTCCGGCGCCGTCGCCAGGGCTTCCGAGGCGCCCCCGACGGTCCTCCGCGCGCGTTTTTCGCTTGCATTCGCCGCACGGCTCCGTAATTGTGACGAGAGATTCTTTTCTCCGCCGAGTGGCGGGGCGCTGATGGGAGGCGAGAACCGCGAGGTGAGGAGGATCGAACGAATGAGGAAGACGATCACGATGGCGGCCATCACGGCGGGGCGCGCGGAAGGCGGCACCACCCTCAACGCCTTCGACAACGCGCTCCTGGCGGCGGGCATCGGCAACATCAACCTCATCAAGATCTCGAGCATCCTTCCCCCCGAAGTCCCGGTCATCGAGCTTCCCAAGATCAAGCCCGGCGCGCTCATCCCGACGGCCTACGCGGCCATCACGAGCGAGACACCGGGGCAGACGATCGCCGCCGCGGTCGGCTACGCGGTGCCCGACGATCCGGCCAAGGTCGGCGTCATCATGGAGTTCCACGGCGTGGCGACCCGCGCGGAGGCGGAGCGTCAGATCAACCTCATGCTCGACGAGGCGTTCCGGGTCCGCGGCGAGCTCATCCGCGAGCGCGGCGTCATGGCGGTCGAGCACACCGTCGAGCGGATCGGCTGCGCGCTGGCGGCGGTCACGCTGCTGGCGGACGAGGACCTCGTCTAGTCTCGCCGGGGCGCCGGGAGCGGCCGTGAAGGGGCGCGAGCGGGAGTACACGGCCCCTCGCTACTACGAAGTCGCCTTCGACATGAACCGCAAGGGCGAGGTCGACTTCCTCGCCCACTGCTTCCGCCGCTACGCGCGGCGTCCCGTCCGGCGGGTCCTCGACATCGCCTGCGGCACCGGTCCCCACCTCGCCCGGCTGGCCGAGCGCGGCTACGCGATGACCGGGCTCGACCTCTCCCGGCGCAACATCGAGTTCCTCCGGGACCGGCTGGCGGCCCAGGGCCGCCGAGCCGAGCTGATCGTCGGTGACATGACGACCTTCCGTCTCGCCCGGCCGGTGGACGCGGCGCTCTGCATGCAGGACTCGCAGGGCCACCTGCTGACCAACGAGGCGCTCCTCGCCCACTTCCGGGCCGTCGCCCGGGCCCTCCGTCCCGGCGGCCTCTACATCTTCGACCGCTACATGGTGTCTTCCTGGACCGACCCGGCGCGGCGCTGGTCGTGGTCCCGCCGGCGCGGCCGCCTCATCGTGCGCGCGACGTTCTCCGCCCTCGAGAACGTGAACCCGGTCAGCCAGGTCTTCCGCGAGACGATGACGCTCGAAGGCGTCGAGAACGGTCGGCGACGGGTCTACCGCCAGAGCCATCTCTCGCGGATGCTCTTCCCCCAGGAGCTGAGGGCGCTGGTCGCGCTCGCGGGCGGGTTCGAATTCGTCCAGTGGTTCTTCGGCTTCAAGCCCCACCAGGTGCTGGGCCGGAGCCGGCACCCGCTGCTGATGGTCGTCGTGCTCCGCAAGAAGTCGCCCTGAGCCGGCGCGACCGGGCGGTTCTCAGGCTCAAGCGGGGGCGCGACGCGCGCGTGCGGAGCCACCCCTGGATCTTCAAGGGCGACGTCGCCGACGTCGGCCCGGTCGAGCCGGGCGCCGCCGTCACCGTCGTGGACGGCGGGGGCCGCTTCGTCGGCCGAGGCCTCTACAATCCCCGGCCCGCTCTCTGCTGCCGGCTGCTGACCTGGGAGGACGAGCCGGTGGACGACGCATTCTGGCGGCGGCGGATCGACGCGGCGCTGGCCCGGCGCGGCGGGACGACGGCGGAGGCGGCAGGGCGCCTGGTCTGGAGCGAGGCCGACCGCCTGCCCGGGCTCGTCGTGGACCGGTACGGTCCGGCGCTCGTCGTCCAGTGCCTGACCCTCGGCATGGCCGGAGCGCGTCCGGCGATCGTCGCGGCGCTGCGCGCGCGGCTCGGCGGCGTGCCGGTCCTGACGGCCGACGACCCGGCGGCGGCCGCGCAGGAGGGGTTCGTCCCCGAGCGCGGCTGGCTGGACGCACTCGGACCGGCGGCGATCGTCGTCCGCGAGGGAAGCGTTCGATTGCGCGTGACTCTGCCCGGCGGCCAGAAGACCGGGCTCTATCTGGACCAGACCGAGAACCGGGTGCGCGCCGGCTCGCTCGCCGCCGGGCGCGACGTGCTCGACGTCTTCGCATACTCGGGCGGGTTCGCCTGCCACGCCCTTGCCGGCGCCGCGCGGCGCGCGATTTGCGTGGAGTCGTCTCCCGACGCCGTGGCGGCGGCGCGCCAGAACTTCGCGGAGAACGACGTCGCGGACCGCGCGGAGGTGCGCGCCGTGAACGCCTTCGACGAGCTCCGACGCCTCGACCGCGCGCGCGAACGCTTCGGGCTGATCGTCCTCGATCCGCCGCCCTTCGCGCGGGGCCGGACGACACTCGAGGGGGCGCTCCGGGGCTACAAGGAGATCAATCTCCGCTCGATGCGGCTGCTGGCCCCCGGCGGGCGCCTGATGACCTTCTCGTGCTCGTTCCACGTCTCGCCCGACGCCTTCACGGGCGTCTGCCGCGAGGCGGCCGCCGACGCCCGCGTAACGCTGCGGGTGCTCGACACGCTCGGCCAAGCGGCGGATCACCCCGTGCTCCTCACCGTCCCCGAGACGCGCTATCTAAAGGGGCTGCTGCTCGAAGTCGTGTGAGGCGTTGGCGTGTAGGGGGACGGGTAGGCTGGCGATGCCATGCGGGTTGCCTGGGGGTCTCGAGACCCGTGCTCCTGCGCCGAGCGCTCAGGCGGAGAAACGCCACGCGTCCTCCCGCACCGACCTCGTGGTCGAG
>JBOHQB010000060.1:0-5276 GCA_050731995.1 Candidatus Rokuibacteriota bacterium | reverse complement strand
GACTCCATGGCCTCGGACAGCTTCGGCATCTGCACCTTGGTCACGGCCATGTCAGCGGCTCCCGCCGAGATAGCAGACGCGGCGGATCGCCTCGACGATCTTCTCCTTCGAGGGCGTCTTGGCCCGCTCGAGGTTCCTCGCGTACGGCATCGGCGCCTGGGCACCCGTGACGCGCTCGACGGGCGCGTCGAGGTCGTCGAACGCCTCCTCGGTGATCTCGGCCGCGATCTCCGAGCCCATGCCCGCGAAGCCGGCGCCCGCCTCCACGACCACCGCCCGGTGCGTCTTGCGGACGGACGCGAGGATGGTCTCCGTATCCATGGGCTGGAGTGTCCGCGGGTCGACGATCTCGACCGAGATGCCCTCCTTGGCCACCTCCTCGGCCGCCTCCAGCGCGCGGTACATCATGCCCATGTAGGCGACGACGGTCACGTCGCTGCCCTCGCGGCGCACGACCGCCTTCCCCAGCGGGATCACGAAGTCCGGATCCTCCGGCACCTCGCCCTTCACGTTGTAGAGCGTCTCCGACTCGATGAAGATGACGGGGTTCTCGTCGCGGATCGAGGCCTTGAGCAGCCCCTTGGCGTCCATGGGCATCGAGGGCCGCACGACTTTCAATCCCGGCACGTGGTAGAAGTACGACTCCATCGACTGCGAGTGCTGGGCGGCGAGCTGGCCGCCGGGGCCGCCGGGGCCGCGAATGACGATGGGGATGTTGAACTGCCCGCCCGACATGTAGTTCATCTTGGCGGCCGAGTTCACGATCTGGTCGAGCGCGAGCAGCGCGAAGTTGAAGGTCATCATCTCGATGACCGGCCGGAGCCCGACCATGGCGGCGCCGATCCCGACGCCGGTGAACCCCGACTCGGCGATCGGCGTGTCGACCACGCGCGCCGGACCGAACTCCTTGAGCATCCCCTGGGTGACCTTGTACGCGCCCTCGTAGAGTCCGACCTCCTCGCCCATCACGAACACGCGCGGGTCGCGCCGCATCTCCTCGCGCAGGGCGAGGTTCAGCGCTTCGCGGTACGTCATCACCGCCATCAGCCGCTCTCCTTGAAGATGTCAGTGAGGAGCTCCGACAGGTCTGGCTCGGGCGAGGCGTCGGCGAAGGCCACGGCCTCGTCCACGAGATCGTTCACGTCCTTCTCGATCTTGCGCGCGTCGTCCTCCGTGAGCCAGCCCGCGGCCAGCGCCTTCTCGCTGAACAGGAGGATCGGGTCGCGCTGCTTTTCCTGCTCGACCTCCTCCTTCGTCCGGTACACCGCGCCGGCCGGGTCGCGCATCGAGTGGCCGCGGAAGCGGTAGGTGCGCGCCTCGATGAGCGTCGGCGCCTTGTCCGCGCGCGCCCGGGCGACGGCGCGGGCCACGCAGTCGCGCACCGCGAGGACGTCCATGCCATCCACCGCCTCGGACGGGATGCCGTACGTCTCGCCGAACTTCCAGATCTCCGTTTGCGCGAGTGCGCGCTCGAGCGAGGTGCCCATCGCGTACCGGTTGTTCTCGCAGATCCAGACGACGGGCAGCTTCCACAACGCCGACAGGTTCATCGACTCGTGGAACTCGCCCTCGGCCACCGCGCCGTCGCCGAAGTAGCAGACGATGATCCGGTCCGTCCCCTCGTACTTGACGGCGAAGCCGACGCCGGCGGCGATCGGCAGGTGGGCGCCGACAATCGCGTGGCCGCCGAGGAAGTTCGTCGTTCGGTCGAAGAGGTGCATCGAGCCGCCCTTGCCGCGGCTGAGCCCGTCGCGCCGCCCGTAGAGCTCGGCCATCACGCGCCGGGGGTCCGAGCCCTTCGCCAGGCAGTGGCCGTGCTCGCGGTACGCGGAGATCGCGTAGTCGTCCGGACGCAGCACGGAGGTCGTGCCGACCGCCACCGCCTCCTCGCCGATATAGAGGTGGAGGAAGCCGCCGATCTTGCCCATCGCGTACGCCTCGGCCGACTTTTCCTCGAACCGGCGGATCAGGACCATCCCGGCGAGCAGCCGCTTTGCCAGGCCGGCGTCCACCTGTGCCTTCTGGGCCATGCCTGCCCTCCCTGTCCCTACACTATCAAGATCGAAGGGCTCGCCTCGGCCGCCCTCCACAGCGTCGCCTCGCCTGCGGCTGCGGCTCCTACTGCCGGCCTGCGGCTCGCACGACCCGGATTGTAGGGCTCGCCTCGGCCGCCCTCCACAGCGTCGCCTCGCCTGCGGCTGCGGCTCCTGCTGCTGGCCTGCGGCTCGCACGACCCGGATTGTAGGGCTCGCCTCGGCCGTCGAACGGCCTGCGGCTCGCACTACCACCGGAGGATACTCAGGTCGTCGACGGACAGGCGGGCACGTACGCGGAAGATCGCCACGATGATCGCGAGCCCGACCGCGACCTCGGCGGCCGCGACGGCCATGACAAAGAGCACCAGCACCTGGCCGTCGATGGTCCCGAAGCGCCGCCCGAAGACGACCAGCGCGAGATTGGCCGCGTTGAGCATCAGCTCGATGGACATGAAGATCACGAGCGGGTTCCGGCGGATGACCACGCCGACCGCGCCGATCGCGAAGAGTGCGGCCGAGAGCGTGACGTACCAGGACTCGGGGATCACGCCCGCCGCCTCGCCAGGAGCACCACCCCGACCATCGCCGCGAGCAGGAGCACCGAGGTCAGCTCGAACGGGTACAGATAGTCGGAGAACAGCGCCCGCGCGATGGCGCCGGTGTTGTCCGCCGGCGCCGGGGCGGCGGGCAGCGGGTTGCCGAGCCGCGCGATCCCGGTCCCGGCGACGAGCAGGAAGAGGAGCACCCCTGCCGGCAGCGCCGCCGTCCGCCACGCGCGGCGCGGATCGGGGCCGGTCTCCTCCTTGCCCGGAATCAGCACCATGATCGCGAAGACGAAGAGGACCATGATCGCGCCCGCGTACACGATGACCTGGGCGGCGGCGAGGAACTCGGCGCCGAGCGTCAGGTAGAGGGCGGCGATCGAGGCGAGGTTGACGACGAGGAAGAGCGCGCCGTGGATCGGGTTGCGCCGCAGCACGAGACCCAGCGCGGAGGCGACGGCGACGAGCGCGATCACGCCGAAGGCGAGCAGCGCCATCACGCCTTCCGGTCCGCGGGAATCGGCACCGCGGACCGCGGCCGGCCGTCCGGCCCCGCCGGCTCGAGCGCGAGCAGCGCCTCCTTCGTGTAGATCATTCCGCCGCGCGAGTACGACGAGAACTCGAGGATCCCCGTGTCCATCCGGATCGCGTCCTCCGGGCACGCCTCCACGCAGACGCCGCAGAACACGCACTTGCCCAGGTCGATGTCGAAGCGCGCCGGCATCTTCTCGATCTCGGGGTTCGGGTGCTCGTCCGCGACGATGTAGATGCAGTGCGCGGGACAGATCGTCTCGCACATCATGCACGCCACGCACCGCGGCGAGCCGTCCTCGCGGCGCACCAGCCGGTGGAGCGAGCGGAGGCGCGGCGCGTAGGGGCGGTGCTCGTCCGGGTACTGGATCGTGACCGCGCCGCGCGCGCCGCGGCGGCCGAGCGCCCGGGCCGTGTGGCGCGCCATGTTGCGGAAGAAGTGCGTCGACGTCAGCGCGACTCCCGAGAGCACCTCGACCAGGTAGAACCGCTGGAAGAACCTCAACGCGCCGCCACCATTCCGCCCAGCAGCAGCAGCCCGCCCGTCACGACGATGTTGAGGATCGAGAGCGGGAAGAGGCCGAGCCAGCCGAGCCGCATCGCTTGATCGTAACGGAAGCGCGGTAGCGTCCAGCGGATGAGCATCATGAGGAAGATCATCGCCCCGATCTTGACGTGGAACGCGCCCACCTGCAGCAGCACCACGACGAGGTGGGGCAGCGCGACCGACGCGCCCCAGGGAAACGCGAAGCCGTCCGGGCCGAGCCAGGGGACCTGCCAGCCGCCCAGGAAGAGCGAGGTCGTCATCCCCGCGATGACGATCGTCTCCACGAGGTCGGCCATCAGGAACATGCCGAACTTCATGCCGCTGTATTCCACGAAGTAGCCGATGATCTCCGACTCGCCCTCGGGCATGTCGAAGGGGATCCGTTTCGTCGCCGCGATGCCGGCGGTGAGGAAGAGCACGAACGCGAGCGGCTGGAGCACGATGCCCCACGCCGGCAGCCAGCCCCAGAGGAGCTGCCCCTGCGCGCGCACGATATCTTGAAGTCCGAGCGAGCCGTAGACCATGATCACGCCAATGATCGAGGCGCCGATGGCGATCTCCGCCGAGATCATGAGCGCGGCCGCGCGCTGCGCGCCGAGGAGCGCGAAGTTGTTCGCCGAGGACCAGCCGGCCATCATCACGCCGTAGACGCCGAGCGAGAGCATCGCGAAGACGTAGAGGACACCGACGTTCAGCGTCACCGCCTGCAGCGGGATCTCACGGCCCCCGAGCCGCAGCGTGTCGCCGAACGGGATCGAGGCGAACGCCGCGAGGCCGAAGAACACCGAGACGAAGGGCGCGAGCTGGAAGAGGAACCGGTCCGCGCGCGCCGGAAGGAAGTCCTCCTTCGTCAGCATCTTGATCGCGTCGGCGATGGGGTGGAAGAGCCCGAGCATGCGGAAGCCGAAGATCGAGGCGCGGTTGGCGCCGATCCGGTCCTGCATGATCGCCGACTGCTTGCGCTCGACCCAGCCGAGGAGCGCCGACACGTTGACGACGAACAGGATGGCGAAGGCGACGCGTCCGAGGGCGATGCCGAGGTCGGCGACCGCGCTCATGCCGTCACCGGGGCGCGCCCGCCGGGCGGCACGGGCGCGCCCGTCGACCGCGCGCCGGCGACGAGCCCCCCCGCGTCGCCGAGCGTCCGGTAGCTCATCCCCGCGAACGCCGGGACGGATGCGGCCCGCGCGCGGAACCAGTGCTCGGCGCGCTCGCCCGCCGGCGCTCCGCCGAGCACGGCGAGGAGCCGCCCCAGCCACTCCCAATCGGGCCGGGCCGCACCGAGCGGCTCGCAGGCCTGGCGGAACCGCTGGACGCGCCCCTCGAAGTTCGTGAAGGTGCCGTCGCGCTCGACCCACGCCGCCGAGGGCAGCACCCAGCGCGCGAGCGCGCTCGTCGCATTCGCGTTGGTCCCGGCGTAGACCACCGTCTCCGTCCGCGTGAGCGCGTCACGCACGTCGGCCGCCGGCCACGCGCTCTCGAAGAGATCGTGCTGGAACACCAGCAGGTGCCGGAGCTGGCCCCCGCGCGCCGCCGCGAGCACGTTCGCCGCGTCGCCGCCGAGCCCGATCAGCTCGGCGCCGCGCGCGTTCGGGCTCCGGTCGGCGCGCAGCAGGAAGT
>JBOHQB010000059.1:0-2006 GCA_050731995.1 Candidatus Rokuibacteriota bacterium | reverse complement strand
CGTCACGCGGCCGTCGGCGGCGATCGTCGCGCCGCCGAAGGGACCGATACCCTCGAGGAACGGGCCCAGCCCCTTGATGACGATCTCCTCGCGCTGCAACACCTCGTCCACGCCCAGCGCGACCGCCCGCCCCGCCGCGCGAAGTACGACCAGCGAGCGCCGCGCGGTGGCCGGGCCGGGCGGAAGCCCGAGGCTCGCGTCGAGCTGCACGATGTCCAACGTGCGATCTCCCAGTGTCACCGTCTCACCGTCCGGGCCGCCCTGGACCGCCGCGGCGGGAACCGTGACGATCTGCTGCACGGAGGTGAGCGGGAGCGCGAGGGTCTCGCCGCCCGCGCGAACGAGGAGGCCCTCGGAGACGAGCAGCGTGAGCGGCAGCTTGAGCGTGAACCGGGTGCCGGCGCCGAGCTCGGTCTGCACATCCACCTCGCCGCCGAGGCGCCCGACGTTGGCGCGGACGACGTCCATGCCGATGCCGCGCCCGGCCGCCGCCGTCACCGTGGACGCGGTGCTGAAGCCCGGCCGGAAGATCAGCTCGAGCGCCTCGCGGTCGTCGAGCGCCGCGGCCCCATCCTCGCCGAGAAAGCCCTGGACGACCGCGCGTCGACGCAGCACGTCGGCATCGATACCCCGCCCGTCGTCGTGAACCTCGACGAACACCGAGCCGCCGTGGTGGCACGCGCTGAGCGTGACGAGACCCGTCGGAGGCTTGCCCCGCACCCGCCGCTCGTCCACCGTCTCGATGCCGTGGACGACCGCGTTACGGACGAGGTGGACGAGGGGATCCACGATCTGCTCGATCACCGATGTGTCCAGCTCGACGGACTCGCCCGAGGTCTCGATGCGCACGGCGGTGCCCGCGGCGCGCGCCGCCTCCTGGCCCTCGCGCACGAATCGGGTGAAGAGCGTGCCGATCGGTACCAGCCGCGCACGGCCGATCGAGCGCCGGAGCGCGGTCGTGATCCGGTGCAGCTGGGCGAGATCGTCCCGGACCACGCGCGCCAGGCCGCCGAGGTCTCCGTGGACCTCCGAGACGTCGGAGGAGATCTCGCCGACGTTCCGTGCCAACAGGTCGGCGTCGTCGTATCGGTCGAACTCGAGCTCCGCGAAGAGCTCGGCCGCCGACGCGAGACCGCGCGCCGGCGTGTCGTCGGCATCGCCGTTCGAGGGACCCGCGGGCTCCGCGTGCGCATCCGAAGTACGCCGCTCGAAGTCGGTGACCGTGTCGCGCATACGCGCGCGGCTCGACGCGAGCGCTCCCGAGACGCGGTTCAGCTCGACAAGCCGCTGCTCGAGGCGCGTGCGCACGACGACCAGCTCGCCCACGAGATCCATCAGCCCGTCGATCCGCTCGAGACTCACCCGGATCGTCTGTCGACCGGGCAGCAGCCGGGAGGGCGCGGGTCGCGCCGGGCCGGGCTGCGGGGGGGTGGTCGCCGGCGCCGGAATGGGCGTCGGGACCAAGGGCGCCGAAGCAGCCGCCTCGACACTGACGCCGGTCTCGACGGCGGGCGCCGCGAGCAGCGCGCCGATGCGCTCGACCACGTCGGCCAGATGCGCCGTGAGGTCGCGCGCGGGGTCCCGCGAGAGATCGAGCATCAGCCTGACGGTGTCGACGCCGGCGTGCGCGGTGAGGAGCACGGCGGGCGTGAGTCCGACCTGCGACTCCCGGGCAGCGGCCAGGAGATCCTCGAGCCGGTGCGCGATGTCGCCCATCCGCGGGCAGCCGACGACGTATGCGGAGCCTTTGAGGGTGTGGAGCGCGCGGAAGAGCCGCCTCAACTCCTCGGCGCGCGCGCCGCCGCGCTCGAGGGCCAGCAGCGCGCCGGCGATGACGTCGAGGTGCTCGCTCGCCTCGGGGGCGAAATAGGCCGCGACGTCGGCCTGCTCACGGAAGAACGCTTCCATCTCCGCGCGCACCGGATCCGCGCCCGGTGCGGCCGGCGCCTCCGCGGCGGCGGGCGCGTCTGCCGTCTCGGCGCCGGTGCGCTCGAGCCGGTCCAGCG
>JBOHQB010000058.1:0-3714 GCA_050731995.1 Candidatus Rokuibacteriota bacterium | reverse complement strand
GCCGCGAGCGACTTGGCGACACCGATGTAGGCGAGTGTCGGGTCCACGATCTTGAAGTCGGCGCCGTGGCTCGTGCCCGTCGCGCCGCCGATGTAGGGATGGAGCACCGGCATGACCTGGCTGAGGTCACCCATGTCGGTCGAGCCCGTGCGGTGGCCGATCTGGCGGTAGTGCTCCTCGCCGAAGAGGGTGGCCGAGTTCGCCTTGAAGTGCCGCGCCATGTTCGCGTCGCAGCTCATCGGCATGTAGCCCGGGAGCGTCTCGATCTCGACCGTGGCGCCGAGCGCCAGCGCGCCGGCGCGAAAGGCGCGGTCCACCTTCTTGTTGGCGTCGAGGATCGCCTCGACGGTGCGGCCCCGCACGTAGGTCTCGAGCCGCGCCTCGCCCGGGATCACGTTCACCTGCGAGCCGCCGTGCGTGATGATCGGGTGCACGCGGATCGTGTCCTCGTCGCGAAACGTCTCGCGGATCGCGTTGACGGCCGCCAGCCCGATCTGCGCGGCGTAGAGCGCGTTGACGCCGGACCACGGCGCGCCGCCCGCGTGGGCCGCGCGGCCCACGTAGCGAATCGTCTTCACGATGCAGCCGTTGTTCGACGCGGGCACGCCCGCCCTGCCGTCCTCGGCCCGCGGCGTGGTGTGAATCATCATGGAGAGGTCCACGTCGTCGAAGTAGCCCAGGCGCAGCAGCTCGGGCTTGCCGCCGAGGAACTCGAGCCGGCCGGCCCGCGCCTCCCCGACGCGCCACTCGATGTCGCCGTATTCCTCGGCGGGCACGGCGAAAAAGACGGCGCGCCCGCTCAGCGCGTCCAGCGCCTTCGCGTCGATGAGCCCCATCGCCGCGCCCAGGAGCCCCGCGATCTGGGCGTTGTGGCCGCAGGCGTGCGCGGCGCCCGTCTGAGGGTCCCGCTCGGGATGACCGGCGACGACGAGCGCGTCGAGCTCGCCGAGGATCGCGAACGTCGGGCCGTCGCCCCCGCGGCACGGCGCGTCGGCGCGGACGCCCGTCAGGGCCAGCCCCGTCTTCGGCGAGAGCCCGAGCTTGCCGAGCGTCTCCGCCGCGAGGCGCGCGGTCTTGACCTCCTTGAAGCCGAGCTCGGGATTCTTCCGGATGCGCTCGCCGAGACCAACGATCTCCTCGGCCCGGCGGTCGATCGCCTCCCAGACACGTCGCTTCAGCTCGGCCCTCGTCATGGCGCTCCTCGCTCCCTGTCTTTAGCGTCGCCTCGCCGGCCGCTTCGGCTCCTCCGGCGGGCTCCGATCCGGTATTCTACGCCCGCGCGCGGGTGCCGCGGGGAGGGCTGCGTGGACTACCATCACGTCATCGAGGCCGCGGGGATCGTACTGCTGGGGCTCATCGCCTACTCGTACGCGCGCCGCTGGCTCGTGGCGGCCGCCTCGGCGGACCGGCGCTGGCACCCAGCGGTCTACGGCTGCATCGGCGGCGTGGCCGCCGTCGCCCTGATGGACGCGCGCATCTACGTCGGCGACGGGGACTTCATCGACGCGCGCTCGGTCCCGATCGCCCTCATCGGCCTCGCCGAGGGCGGTTGGGCGGCCCTCGTGGCCGCGCTGCTCGCGGTCGGATACCGGGTCTGGCTCGGCGGCTCGGGGGCCGTCGCGGGCATGCTCGGTCTCCTCGGCGTCGCGGCGGCGGCGACCGTCGCGCACCGCTGGGCGTCGCGCGACGGCGCGGTGCGCGTCAAGCACTCGCTGATGCTCGCCGGTGTCACCTTCATCATCACCCTCGGCTCGTTCGCGATCCTGGGGGCCCCCGGCCTCAAGCGCTTCGCGCCCGTATGGCCCGAGTTTCTGGTCATGCTCGTGGTCGGCATCGGCGGCATGGCCCGGCTCTTCGCCGACGTGGCGGGCGCGCAGAGGACGGAGGCGGCGCGCGAGGAGGCAGCGGAGATGCGTGCGGTGACACTGCTCGCGCGCGCCGCGGCGCACGAGATCAACAACCCGCTCATGGTCGTCTACGGCGGCCTCGGCTTCATCGCGCGGGTCGTGCGCAACGGCACCAAGGAGGCAGAGTGGGTGGGCCGGGCGCGCGAGAACGCCGACCGGATCCGGGACATCGTGCTGAGGATGAATCAGATCACGCAGATCGTGGCGACGGAGCCGCGCGGCGCCCTGCCGCCGATGCTCGACATCAAAAAGTCGAGCGAGATAGAGGCGCCTCCGGAAGCCGGTCCGGAAAGTCCGCCGGGGACTCGCTGACGTCCAGCACTGCCATCGCCTTCCGCGGATCGACCGCCCGCCGCAAGAGGCCCAGGAACCACGCAAGACGCTCACGAACGATTTCGCTTGACAGCGTTCGGCATGGGGGATGGCCGCGTTCCGGCAGTCCCTCGGAGACGCCGGCTCAGCGATCCGTGCAGCCTCGTTAAGAGTCGCCGGGCTCAGCCGGTATCGAAAAATCATGGATCGCCTCTCGATCGCGCGTTGTGGGGGCTCCGAGGAGGCCCGAAAACCGGGGTGTAGAGTCGGCGCAGAGCAAGCAAGGAGACTCGCCGATGAACACCGACTGTTGTGCCACCCTCGCGCCTGCGGCTGAACTCGATCGGCTCGGCGACGAGATCGCCGAGCTGTCGGCGCATCTCGACGCCGCCACCGCCCGCCTGCTGGATCTCATCCGCGAGTTCGACGCCCGCGAGGGGTGGAACACCGGGTTCCGCTCTTGTGCCGCGTGGCTCGCCTGGCGCGTCGGGCTCGATCTCGGAGCCGCGCGTGAACGGGTGCGAGTGGCGCGCGCCCTCGGCACGCTGCCGCTTCTCGCCCAGGCCCTCGCCCGCGGGGAGCTGTCGTACGCCAAGGTCCGTGCGCTGACGCGCGTCGCCACCCCCGAGACCGAGGAGCGGCTGCTCGCGGTCGGCAGGGCTGGCACCGCGGAGGACGTCGAGCGCATCGTGCGTGGCTGGCGCCGGGTGGACCAGCAGGCCGAAGCGCGGGAGACCGCCAAGCGCCACGCGAGCCGGGCGCTCCACGTGTATCAGGACGAAGACGGCATGGTGGTGGTCCGGGGGCGGCTGGCGCCGGAGGTCGGCGCCGTGCTCGTGCAGGCGCTGGCCGCGGCCCGCGAGGTGGTGTATCCGAAAAACGTTCCCGCGGAAACGTTTCCGGTCGACGTTCCCGCCGATCCGCCGACGATGGCCCAGCAGCAGGCGGACGCGCTGGGGCTCCTCGCCGAGACCGCCCTCCACCACGGCATCGATCCCGGTGCCCCGGGCGAGCGCTACCAGGTCGTGGTCCACATCGACGCCCCGGTGCTGGCGGACCCCGATCAGCCCGGCCAGTCAGTCCTCGAGGACGGCACGCACGTGTCCGCCGAAACGTCCCGGCGCCTGGCGTGCGATGCCAGCCGGGTTGTGATGCAGCACGGCCGCGACGGCCGCGTGGTGGAGGTCGCGGCCCGGACCCGGACCATTCCCCCGGCGCTACGGCGGGCGCTCCATCACCGGGACCGCGGCTGCCGCTTCCCGGGGTGCGGACTACCGTTCGGGCAGGGACATCATATCCGTCACTGGGCACATGGTGGCCCGACGACGCTGTCGAACCTCGCGCTGCTCTGTCGCCGGCACCACCGCGCCGTGCACGAGGAGGGTTATCAGATGGATCGACAGCCGGACGGCGAGCTCAGATTCCGGCGCCCTGACGGGCGGCTCCTGCCCGAAGTTCCACTGGCGGCCGCGGTACCTGCCGATCCCGTCCACGC
>JBOHQB010000057.1:0-2367 GCA_050731995.1 Candidatus Rokuibacteriota bacterium | reverse complement strand
GGCCCTGCTGGCGCTGGCCGGCCGCCGCCGGCTCGCGTTGTCGTTCGCGGCCGCCGCGGCGGCGTCGGCGGGCTTCTTTCGGGATCCCGAGCGGTTCGCGCCGCCGACCCCGAACGCGGTGCTGGCGCCCGCCGACGGACGGGTGATGGGCGTCGAGGACGCCGTGGACTCGTACGTGGGGCCGGCGGTGCGCGTGTCGATCTTCCTCTCGCCGCTGGACGTGCACGTCAACCGGGCGCCGATCGCGGGCCTCGTCGTCGACACCGCCTACACGTCCGGCCGCTTCCTGGCGGCGTACGACCCCGACGCCGGCGAGCTCAACGAGCGCTGTGCGCTCCATCTGCAGGGCGACAATGCGCGCGTCACAGTCGTTCAGATCGCGGGTGTCGTGGCGCGACGGATCGTCTGCCGGGTGGGGGCCGGCGACAAGCTCGCCGCCGGCGAGCGCTTCGGATTGATCCGGTTCGGCTCGCGGACCGATTGCTACGTGCCGCGCTCCACCGAGGTGCGCGTGAGCCCGGGTGACCGGGTCCGCGGCGGGGAGACGGTCATCGGAGTGTTGAGGTGAGGATCAAGGGCCGGCAGCGGCTACGGCACCGGTCGTGGCGGGCGCTGCGCGAGCGGCGCGGGCGCGGCATCTTCCTGCTGCCGGCGCTGCTGACGACGGGGAACCTCTTTTGTGGATTTTTCGCCATGGTTCTGACCGCGCAGCAGCGCTACACCGAGGCGGCGCTGGCGATCTTCGTCGCGATGGTCATGGACGTGCTCGACGGCCGTGTCGCGCGCCTCATGAAGGCCACGAGCCAGTTCGGCCTCGAGTTCGACTCGCTCGCCGACGTTGTCTCGTTCGGCGTCGCGCCGGCCTTCATGCTCTACGCGTTCGCGCTCTCGACGCTCGGGCGCGCGGCGTGGTTCGGCGGCTTCTTGTTCGTCATCTGCGGAGCGTTGCGGCTGGCCCGGTTCAACGTCATCACGGGTACGACCGACCGGCGCTGGTTCGTCGGCCTGCCGATCCCGGCGGCCGCCGCGGTCGCCGCGTCGGCCGTCATCCTGCTGCAGGGCGAGGAGCTCACGCGCCCGCTCCGCACGGCGATCGCCGTCGGCACGTACCTCGTCGCGCTGCTGATGGTCTCGACGTTTCGCTACTGGTCCTTCAAGGAGGTCGACTTCGCGCGTCGGCGGCCGGTGCAGACCCTCCTGGTCCTGGTCCTGGTCGCCATGCTCGTGGCCACCAAACACGACGTCTTCCTGTTCTTGGGCTTCGCCGGCTTCGCGCTGTCGGGTCCCGTCGCCTGGGCCCTGACCGGGCGGCATCCCGTGCCCGCGCCGGCGCCGGCGGAGGCGTCCGGGAAAGAACAGCCATAGCAGAGGGGGAAATCGCGATGAGCAACGCTCAGAGCACGGATCGTGTCATCGTCTTCGACACGACGCTGCGGGACGGCGAGCAGGCGCCGGGCTTCTCGATGAACACGATGGAGAAGCTCGAGATGGCCCGCCAGCTGGCCCGCCTGCAGGTGGACGTCATCGAGGCCGGGTTTCCGATCTCTTCGGACGATGACTTCGCGGCGACGCGCGAGGTCGCCAAGCAGGTCGGGACGCTGGAGAACGCTCCGTCCATCTGCGGGCTCTCCCGGGTGGGCCTGGCGGACATCGACCGCTGCTGGGAGGCGGTGAAGTACGCCCGGAAGCCGCGCATCCACACGGTCGTCGCGACCTCCGACCTCCACCTGAAGTACAAGCTGCGGAAGTCCCGCGCCGAAGTGCTGAAGGCCGCCGTCGAGGCCGTGAAGCACGCGCGCGGCTACTGCGAGGACGTGGAGTTCTCGCCGGAGGACGCCTCCCGCTCCGACTTCGACTACCTGTGCGACGTGCTCTCGGCGGTCATCGAGGCAGGCGCGCGCACGGTCAACATCGCGGACACGGTCGGCTATGCCATCCCCAAGGAGTGGGGCGAGCGGATCGCCCGCATCCGCGAGAAGGTGCAGGGCATCGACAAGGTCGTGCTCTCGGTCCACTGCCACAACGACCTCGGGCAGGCGGTGGCCAACTCGCTGACCGGCATCATGAACGGCGCCCGGCAGGTGGAGTGCACCATCAACGGGATCGGCGAGCGGGCGGGCAACGCGTCGCTCGAAGAGATCGTGATGGCGCTGCGGACGCGGAAGGACTTCTTCGGCGTCGAGACGCGCGTGAAGACCGACGAGATCTTCAAGGCCTCGCGGCTCCTCTCGCACATCACGGGCATCCACGTCCAGCCGAACAAGGCGATCGTCGGCGAGAACGCCTTCGCCCACGAGGCGGGGATCCACCAGGACGGCGTGCTGAAGGAGAAGCTCACGTACGAGATCATGCGCCCCGAGGACATCG
>JBOHQB010000056.1:0-10997 GCA_050731995.1 Candidatus Rokuibacteriota bacterium | reverse complement strand
GCCAGCGTCAGGGCGTCAACGGGCTCGACCGCCTCCGTCAGCACGCGCTGCCGCTCGGCGTCGACCGCCTCGCGGGCGAGCGCCGTCAGCCGCGCGCGCGGGAACGTCGCGAGGCCCGCGTCTGCCGCGAGCAGGCGGACGAGCTCGTCGACCGAGGGCAGGTTCCGGAGTGCTCCCCGGTCAGCGCTCACGGAGCGCCGCCTCGACCTTGGCCCGAACGCGCGCGATGACGTCCTGCGCCTCTGCGCGCCACGCCTGCGGCGTCCACCGGCCGGCCTCCGTGCCGCCGCTCCACCGCGCCGCGTCCTCGGTCAGCCCCTCCCAGAACTCCTCGAGGTCGGCCGGCGAGAGGTCCTGGCCCCGGAGCGCGCGCGTCCATTCCTCCGCGAGGTGCTCGATCAGCCGGTCGCGCTCGGAGGCCAGACGCCGCGCCCTGCGCACGAGGTCGGCGAGTCGCGAGGGCACGGCTAGCGCCTCACGAGATCGCGGACGGCATCCACGAGGTTGGCCTCGAAGCGGCCCGTCGAGGCGCACGGGTACACGGGCGTCGGCTTGAGACTGCCGGAGGAGCCCTTGCGGTGCGCCTGCGTGCGCATCTTGGAGTTCACCTGCAGCCGCGTCGTCGTGCCGTTCGGCTCGAGGAAGAGCGTGAAGGCGGCGAGCGCCTCGCCCTCGAGCTGGGTGTCGCCCACACGCCCGCAGTCGGCCCAGACGCCGATCGGCGTGAGAACGTCGTCAGAGGCAATCACCCCGGAGTCGCGGGCGATCGCGCGCAGCGGCAGGTTCTCGTGTGCGAGCGCCCGGACGAGTGCGGCCCACGTGCGCTCGTACGGCGCCGGAATCTCGGCCCGGTACGGCGGCGGCGCGAGCGGCGAGACGTAGAGGCCGGCGCAGCCCACGAGCGCCGCGGCCACCGACGCGACGGCGAGCCTATTTGTGGTGGTCGACGCCACGGTAGGCCTCGATGAAGCGTACGGTCTGCGCCTCGTCGAAGTCGTCGAGCGTCACGCGCCGCGTCCACGCCGTCAGCGCGATCCTGGCCTTCATGCCCGGGTACGGCGCCAGGACGACCTGCTTGGGATAGCGCCGGACGATCTTCGCGAGGCGTTCGACGAGCTCGGGGCACTCGCAGCTGTACTGGACGACGACGCCGCCGTCCTCCAGGTTGTGCACCTGCAGCTCGCGCGGGATGGGCCGCGTGTGCACGCCCCACGGCGCGACGTACGGCAGGTGCGGCCCCGAGGTCGGCGGATCAGAGTTGTACGGCTCGTGAGGATCGGTCTCGCGCGCGATGTGCAGGTTGCCCTGATCGGCGAACTTCTCGCCCGGCAGATCGGCCACCGCACGGTACGCGAACCACGCGACCACGATCGCCACGACGGCGACGCCCGCGATCGCGGCGCCGGTGCGGAGACGCCGCCTCAGGCGCCGCGCCTGGCGCTGGCTGCGATCCGGCTTGTCGCGCTGCCCTTCCCTGGCCATCCTCTCTCCGTATTGGCGGAAGCGTGTGGGAGTCGAACCCACCTCCAGCTTGTCTAGAGCCGGACACCGGATTTGAAGTCCGGGAGGCCCACCGGGTTCCTAGACGCTTCCGGCACGCGACTTCCACCGAGCGACAAAAAGTGTACCATCGCCCGCGTGAGCCCGCCTCCGGCTCCGGCGCGCACCCTGATGCCGTCGGCGTGGCGCCTCGGCGGTCTGTCCCTCCGGGCGCTCGGCGCCCGGCTCTGGATCCGCCTCTGGGAGGACGAGATCCTCGACCGGGCGGCGGGTCTGTCGTACTACTTTCTCTTCGCCCTCTTCCCGACCCTGCTCTACCTGACGCTCCTGGTGGGCCTGCTGCCGACGCCCGATCTCATGGACCGCTTCATGGACTACACGGCGCGCGTGCTGCCGGACGACGCGGCCTCGCTGCTGCGCCGGGCCTTCGTCGACGTCCTGCGGGGGGCCGGCAGCGGCGTGCTGTCGCTCGGGATGCTGGCCGCGCTCTGGGGCGCGTCGAGCGGCATGGGTTCCATCATGGCCGTGCTGAACAAGGCCTGGGGCGTTCAGGATCAGCGCCCGTGGTGGCAGCAGCGTCTCATCGCGATCGCGCTCACGATCTGGTTCTCCCTCTTCACGCTCACCGCGCTCCTGCTGCTGGTCTTCGGCGAGCGCATCGGCGAGGCGGTCGCGGGCTCGCTCGGGTTCGGCAGCGTCTTCACGCGCTTCTGGAACGTGCTGCGCTGGCCGGCCCTCGTCGTGTTCCTCCTGATGGGCGTGTCGCTCGTCTACTATCTGGCGCGGCGGTCCCGCGGCGCCTGCGGTGGGTCTCGCCCGGCTCGCTCTTCACGCTCGTGGGCTGGTTGCTGATGTCCTTCACGCTGCGCGTCTATGTGTCCTCGGTGGGCAGCTACGACACGTATGGCTCGCTCGCGGGCGTCCTGCTCCTGATGCTCTGGCTCTATCTCTCGAGCGTGGCGCTGCTGCTCGGCGCGGAGATCGATTCGGAGATCCACCGCGCCACATCACATGGGGGGCCCCGAGATGGCCCGCTCACGCAGGCTCGCCTCGGCCGTTGAACGGCCTGCGGCTTCGCACTCCCACACCCCCCGACGCTCGGCGACGCCCCGGCATAGCCGTGGCGCCCCTCGATACCCCGACGCCGTCCTAGCCGCCGGCGAGCGGCGGGAACACCGTCACGACGTCCTCGGTCGCGAGCGGCCGATCGGGATCCGCGTCGAGGCCGTTGACCAGCGTGACGCGCTCGAGCGCGGGCGGGATGCCCAGCCGTCGGGTCAGCTCGCGCGGCGTGGTGCCCTCGGGCACCTCGAGTCGTGTCGCCCCGCCACGGGCGTCGGCGGGCAGAAACGCGGCGAGCGTCGCGAACAAGCGCACTTCGACCATCACCTGAACCCGCCCTGTCCCTGCGGCTCGACCTCGGCGACACGCAGCCGGTCTCCGGGACGGATCACGCGGCGCGCGTCGAAGCCGTTCCAGCGCAGCACGTCGTTGACGGACACGCCATACCGCCTGGCGATCGCGCCGATCGTGTCACGCGGCTGGACGACGTAAACCTCGCCGGAGGCTCCGGCGGTTGTCCGGCCGGCGGTCTTGGCCACGAGCGCGGCCTCGACAGCGCCACGGCTCCCCTCGGGCACTCGCAGATCCCAGGGCGAGCCCGGCGGCGTCGCCGCGCGAATCAGCGCCGGGTTGAGGTCGCGCAGCGTCGCGAACGACAGACCCGTGGCGGCCGAAAGACGGCGCAGGTCCGTCGAGGGCGGCACGCTCACCGACTCGACGGCCGGCGGCTCGCCCGCGTCCACCTCGAAGCCGTAGCGCTCCGGCTCGCGCGCGAGCAGCGTCGCGGCCTCGATCTGCGGAACGAAGTCCTTCGTCTCGCGCCGGAGGTGGTTGGTGCTCGCGAGCGCCCAGAAGTCGTGCGAACCCACCTTTTGGATCGCGCGGCTCACGGCAACTTCGCCGGCGTTGTACCCGGCCCAGGCCAGCGGCCACGAACCGAAGAGCGCATAGAGCTCGCGCAGGTAGGCCGCGGCCGCCAACGTTGACCGCTCGGGGTCGACGCGCTCGTCGACCCACGGGTCCACCCTGAGACCGAAACGTCGCGCGGTCCCCGGCATGAACTGCCAAAGCCCTTTGGCGCCCGCGCGCGACTTGGCGAGAGGGTTGAAGCCGCTCTCGATCATCGCGACCCAGACGAGCTCTTCCGGCAGCCCGTGGCTGCGCAGCGTCTCGCGCATCATCGCGATGTAGCGCGTCGAGCGGCCCACCCACATGCTCACGACTTGGCGGCGGCTCCCGGTGAAGCGGTCCAGAAAGTAGCTCACCCGGGCGTTGGCGCTCGGCGTCGGGCCCGGCAGTCGCGCCGGGTCCGTCGCCAGCGGCGCGGAACCCGCCTCACTGACTCCCTGTTCACCCGACGGGGGAGTCGCCGCGGCGGGCCTGTCAGCGGTATTCCCGGAAGGCTCCGTCGCCATCCCTGATGGCGCGAACGGGTGGGTCGGCGGCAGGGCAGCCAGGTCGCGGCTGTAGTAGGGATCGGGAAGCACAGGGTCCTGGGATCCTGGGTCGGCGGCGGCGGGCCAGAGCGGGCCCGACGCCAAAACCAGGGAGAAAGCCACGGTTGCGAGTGTGAATTGGCGGTGGATGGCCATGATCCGGTGTGAAAGCCCCGATATTTCTACCACGCGGCTCGTGGAAGGGTCAACGAATTCGCAGGGCCGACCGGCACCGCGAAGAGGCTACTTTTGGCCTTATTTGTCAATAGGTTGCAACCAAGGAGGAGTCCAGTGAAGAAGCTCATCGCAGTGCTCGTTGGTCTCGCGTTCACGGCCGGCACCGTCGGTTTCGCCGCCGCGCAGGCCCCGGCCCCGGCAGCCAAGCCGGAGGACAAGAAAGCCTCCCCCGCGTCGGCGGCGCCCGCCGCGAAGGCCGAGGAGAAGACGGCGGACAAGAAGATGGCTGCCCGGACGGCCAACGGAACGGTCCGCTCCGCTGGCGCCGAGGGCGTCGTGGTGACCGGTAAGGACAAGGGCAAGAACGCGGAGTGGACGTTCGGCGTCGATGCCAAGACCAAGATCACGAAGGCCGGGAAGGCCATCACGGCCAAGGACCTGACCGCCGGCGATATGGTCGACGTCCGGTACATGGACCACGAGGGCAAGGCCGTCGCCTCCGCGATCACGGTCAAGCCCGGCGTCAGCAAGAAGGCCGAGGCGCCGAAGGACGAAAAGAAGAAGTAGCGCCGTCCGGTAGCTGGGCACCGGCCTTCAGCGGCCGGTGTCCAGCACCTTCTCCTCCACGACGCCGTTGAACCACACGTTGCGGTCGGTGAGCTCGATCTCGACCGTCTCCGCACGCGTCACGCTCAACTCCCGCACCCAGACCGCCACCGCCTGAAACGAGGTCACCCGCGGCCCGAGCAAGAACGCGCCCTGCTCGCGCCGGCCGACCTTCTGCCGCGGCACCTGATGGCGCACAGAGCGAGTCGCGACGAGCACCCAGGCTCCGGCGGGCACGTCGGCGATCCGAAAGCGGCCGTCGGCGTCTGCCGCGGTCGCGCGCGCCAGGTCTGCGGCCCCCGCCTCCCACAGCGCCTGCTCGTAGGCGTTCTTGGCGCGGAGGATCGCCGGCGCCGCCTCGGTGAACGCGGCCGCCGACGCGCGGGAGCGGGCGCGGATCCCCTCGAGGGTCGCGAGGAGCTCGGCCGAGCGCGGCACCAGGAGGATCGACGCGCCCGGCAGAGGCGGATCCGGCTCTTGAGGCCGCCGCCGCTCCTCCGAGACGCGCCCCGCGACGGCGCCCACCGCCCCGGCGCGCTGGGCCTCGACGTACGCGGCGACGGTGACGTCGAGCGCCGAGGCGGACGCTGCCGACGCCAGGAGCGCCACCAGCCCGGCCGTGACGGCGCATCTCACGCGGGTCCCTCTGCCGGCGGCCGCGTGCGCCAGCGGTCGTGGGACCAGAGCCACTGCTCCGGCGCCTCCCGGATCGCGGCCTCGATCGCGGCCGTGCAGCGCGCGGTGAGCTCCGCCGCCGCCGCCTCGGAGGCGCCGCGGGACGACGGCACGATGGGCGGGGCGATCATCACGCGGTGACGCCCGTGGTCGCGCCGCGCGAAGATCGGCACGATCGGCGTCCCCGTGCGGAGTGCCAAGAGCGCGAGCGCGCGGGACGTGCTGGCGGGCCGGCCGAAGAACGGGACGAAGACGCTCTCGCGGCGCGCCGTGTTCTGATCGAGCAGGATGCCGACCATCCGCCCGCGGCGGAGCGCGTCGAGGACGGGCCGGAGCGCGCCGCGCTTGGCGATCAGCTCGACACCCGTCTTGCGCCGCGCCTCTTCGGCGAGCGCGTTGAGCCAGCCGGCGTCGAGCGGCCGCACGACGATCGCCAGCGGATACGGCGTGAGCCGGTGCGCCGCGGCGAGCAGCTCCCAGTTGCCGAGGTGCGCGGTCAGCACGAGGGCGCGACCGTGGGCGGCCATCACCCGATCCAGATGCTCGCGACCCTCGAGCGAGAGCGTCGCGAGCGTCGCCGGCAGCGGCCGCGCCAGCAGCGCGGCGAGCTCGGCACACACGAGCCCCAGATGGCGAGAAGCCCGGCGCGCGACCCGGCGGCGCGCGGCCGGCGGGCTCGCGGGAAAGGCGACGGCGAGGTTACCGAGGGCGATGCGCCGCCGACGCGGCAGCGCGACGAAGAGGAGCTCGCCGAGGAGGGCGCCGAGCGCGGCGCGGAGGGGCGCGGGCAGCCGGCCGACGAAGGCGGCGAACCCGCGGGCGATCAGGACGGCGGCCGTCGCCGCTCCCGAACGATCTCGACGAGGATCGGGATGACGGAGAGCACGATGACCACCCCGACCACGATGTGGATGCGCTCCTGGATCCCCGGAATCGTCTGCCCGAGGAGAAAGCCGGCCCACGTCATGCTCGTGACCCATCCGATGCCGCCGAGGACATTGTAGAAGAGGAAGCGACGGTACTCCATCTGCCCGACCCCGGCGACGACGGGCGCAAACGTCCGGATGATCGGCACGAACCGCGCGATGACGATCGTCTTGGCCCCGTACCGCGCGTAGAAGGCGCGTGTGCGCTCCACGTGCCGCGGATCGAAGAGCAGCGACTTCGGGCGGGTGAAGACGCGCGGCCCCAGGCGCGCGCCGATCGCGTAGCCGACGCTGTCGCCGATGACCGCCGCGGGGATCAGCAGCGCGTTGATCCACCAGATGTTCAGCGCGCCGCCGGCGGCGACCAACCCGGCCGCGATCAGCAGCGAGTCACCCGGCAGGAAGCAGCCAATGAGCAGCCCGGTCTCGGTGAAGACGATTGCGGTCAGAATCGTGTAGCCGCCCCACCGGATGAGATCGTCGAGCGCGTAGCGGCCCGCCAGCAGGTCGAGAAGGAACTCCACCCGACCCTACGCGCTCCGGATCCGCATACCGTAGAACGAGCGCCAGACGAAGACGACCGAGACGACGAAGAACACCAGGGCGAGGAACCGGCTGAACCCGGTGCCGCGCTCGGCCGAGAGCGTCACGGCGAGCTCCACCGCGAGCAGCCCGAAGAGGGTCGTGAACTTGATGATCGGGTTCATCGCGACCGATGAGGTGTCTTTGAAAGGATCGCCCACGGTGTCGCCCACGACCGTGGCCGCGTGTAGCAGCGTCCCCTTCTCCTTCAGGTCCACCTCGACGATCTTCTTGGCGTTGTCCCACGCGCCGCCGGCGTTGGCCATGAAGACCGCCTGGTACAGCCCGAACAGTGCGATCGAGATGAGGTAGCCGATGAAGAAGTACGGCTCGAGGAAGGCGAACGCGAGCGTGGAGAAGAACACCGTGAGGAAGATATTGAACATCCCCTTCTGCGCGTACTGGGTGCAGATCTCGACGACGCGCTTGCTGTCCTCGACCGAGGCCTTGGTGACGCCCTCGAGACGGATGTTCGCCTTGATGAACTCGACCGCGCGGTAGGCGCCGGTCGTCACGGCCTGGATGGACGCGCCCGTGAACCAGTAGATGACCGCGCCGCCCGTGATGAGCCCGAGCAGGAACGGCGGGTGCAGGAGCGAAAGCTTGTCGAGGTTCTGGGTGAGCCCGTGGGTGAGGAGCACGATGATCGAGAAGATCATCGTCGTCGCGCCGACCACCGCGGTGCCGATCAGGACGGGCTTCGCCGTCGCCTTGAACGTGTTGCCGGCGCCGTCGTTCTCCTCCAGCATGTGCTTGGCCGCTTCGAAGTCCACGTCGAAGCCGTACGTCTTCTTGAGCTCCTGCCGGATGCCCGGGATCGTCTCGATGACGGAGAGCTCGAAGACCGACTGGGCGTTGTCCGTCACCGGGCCGTACGAGTCCACCGCGATCGTCACCGGTCCCATGCCGAGGAAGCCGAAGGCGACGAGCCCGAAGGCGAAGACGGCGGGCGCGATCATCAACGCGCCCAGGCCCGCGGTCGAGACCCAGTAGGCGATCCCCATGAGGACGACCACCACCATGCCCAGCCAGTAGGCGGAGAAGTTGCCGGCGACGAGACCCGAGAGGATGTTCAGGGATGCCCCGCCCTCGCGCGCGGACGTCACGACCTCGCGCACGTGGGCCGACTCGGTCGACGTGAAGATCTTGACGAGCTCGGGGATGATCGCCCCGGCGAGCGTCCCGCACGTGATGACGGTCGACAGCTTCCACCAGAGGCTGCCGTCACCCAGGCCGCCGATCATCATCGACGAGGCGGCGTAGGTGGTGACGACGGAGACGATCGACGTGATCCAGACCAGCGAGGTGAGCGGCGCTTCGAAGTTCATCCGTGTCGCGCTGCCGTACCGGCCGCGCGCGACCGCGTCGTTGATCAAGTAGGACACGCCGCTGGCGACGATCATGAGCACGCGCATGACGAAGATCCAGACGAGGAGCTGCCCCTGGACGACGGGCTCCTTCACCGCGAGCAGGATGAACGAGATGAGCGCGACGCCGGTGACGCCGTACGTCTCGAAGCCGTCGGCCGACGGCCCCACCGAGTCGCCGGCGTTGTCGCCCACGCAGTCGGCGATGACCCCCGGGTTGCGCGCGTCGTCTTCCTTGATGTTGAAGACGATCTTCATGAGGTCCGAGCCGATGTCGGCGATCTTCGTGAAGATGCCGCCCGCGATGCGCAGCGCCGCGGCGCCGAGCGACTCGCCGATCGCGAAGCCGATGAAGCAGGGGCCCGCGTAGTCGCCGGGGATGAACAGGAGGATCAGAAGCATGAGGAACAGCTCGACGCTGATCAGCAGCATGCCGACGGACATCCCGGCCTTGAGCGGGATGGCGTAGACGGGGAACGCCTTGCCCCCGAGACTCGCGAACGCGGTGCGCGAGTTCGCGAACGTGTTGATCCGCATCCCGAACCAGGCGACACCGTAAGAGCCGCCGATGCCCACGAGGCTGAACAGGAGGATGATCACGACCTTGACGGCCTCGAGGCGCAGCAGGGCGCCGAAGTAGAGCACGAGGATGACGCCGATGAAGACCTCGAGGATGAGCAAGAACTTCCCCTGCGTGACCAGGTAGGTCTTGCACGTCTCGTAGATCAGCTCCGAGATCTCACGCATCGAGGCGTGGACCGGCAGCCGCCGGAGCTGGGTGAAGATGATCCACCCGAAGAGGAGCCCGAGCGCGCAGACGACGAGCCCGAGCATGAGCAGGGCACGACCGCTCACGGCGCCGAACGTCACCTGCCCGAGATCCGGCACGACGAGGCTCGCCTCGCCGCCGCCCTGCGCGGCCATGGCCGTCCCGGGCCGGAGCGACAGGATCGCGCACGCCACCACGACGACGCGCGCGGCGTTCGCGCGCAGCACAACCATCCGGTTCATTCGTCGAATCTCCTGGAAGACGTGGTCGGTCTCGGGCGGATTCCGGCCAACTCTAAAGGACGTGGCGCGGGGAGTCAAGGCGGGGTACGCTCACGCGCGTGAATCCCACGGACGAGAGCCCACGTGTTTCGTAAGACCTCCGGAGCCATCCTCTGCCCCTCGTGCGGCCGGCTGACCAACGCCGACGCGCCCGTGTGCCTCGTCTGCGGGCGCCGCAACCCGGGCATGTGGGGCTTCGGCAGCCCGCTGGGCGCGCTGCTGCGCCGGTGGAATTTCACCAACGCGGTGACCGCCGTGTGCGTCGCGCTCTACGTCGCAGGCCTCGTGGTGGACCCGGGCGCGGTCCTGCGGCCGCGCGGCCTGTTCGGGATCTTCTCGCCGAGCGGCGCGGCGCTGGCGATGCTGGGCGCGTCGGGCTCTGTGCCGTGGGCCCTGGGTTACTGGTGGACCGTCTTCACCGCGATCTACCTCCACGGCGGCCTGCTCCACATCGCCTTCAACGTGCTGTGGATCCGCCAGCTCGGCCCGGCCGTCGAGGGGCTGTACGGTCCTTCGCGCCTCGTCACGATCTTCACCGTCGCCGGTGTCGCGGGGTTCGCCGCATCGATCGCGATGGGCAACGGGCTCACGGTCGGCGCCTCGGGCTCGATCTTCGGTCTCCTCGGTGCGATCGTGGCGTTCGGCAGGAAGCGCGGGGGCAGCCTCGGCGGTATGGTCGTCCGCCAGTACGGCCAGTGGGCCCTGATCCTGTTCGTGCTGGGACTGCTCCCGGGAACCGCGGTGGACAACTGGGCGCACGCCGGCGGATTCGCGGGCGGCTTCGTCGCGGGCCTCGTCCTCTCGCTCGCGGAGCACCAGGCCGAGACGCCCCTCGACCGTCTGCTGGCCGGCCTCGCCGTCGGGGTGACGGTTCTCGGCTTCGCCCTGGCACTCTGGACGGCCCTCGCGGGCTGACCGGCGGTACCGCGTGACGGCATTCGTCGGCTACGCCAAGGTCGGCGCGCGCCGTTGCCGCGAGGACTGGGGCCTCGACTTCGAGCAGTGCGCGTCCGGCCAGCGCTTCCGCCATCGCCATCGGCCCGGGCTCACCGTCAGCCAGCAGGAGAACAAGGACGCCGCGCTCGACACGCTGAACGCCGCGATGCTCCACTACGACGCGGCCTACGCCGCGCGGACCGAGTGGGGTCGGAACCTCGTCGTCAGCGCCCTCACGCTGGCGCTCTTCACCGGGATGACCCGGTTCGGCAGATATCACAGTCGCCCGACAGACGAAAGCGCCCGGACCATACGATCCGGGCGCTCCGTGGAATTACCCCGGCAACGACCTACTCTCCCACGCAGTTACCCACGCAGTACCATCGGCCCTGGAGGGCTTAACTTCCGTGTTCGGGATGGGAACGGGTGTGGCCCCTCCGGCAAAGCCACCGGGAAATGTTTCCGAATACGGAGATCCTCGAGTGCAGCCGCGCGATGCTCTCGCACGCCGAAAAATTAGTGGTCAAGCCGCACGGGCGATTAGTACCGGTCGGCTGAACGCGTTACCGCGCTTACACCCCCGGCCTATCAACCTGGTCATCTACCAGGGCCCTTCAGGGGGATTGCTCCCCGGGAGGTCTCATCTTCAGGCGGGTTTCGCGCTTAGATGCCTTCAGCGC
>JBOHQB010000055.1:0-5488 GCA_050731995.1 Candidatus Rokuibacteriota bacterium | reverse complement strand
AGTGGGCGGCGGATCCCCGATTCATGAAGAACGCCGGGCGCGCGGCGCACAAGAAGGAGTTGCTGGGCGAGATCGAGCGGATCTTCCTGACGGCGAGCAAAGGGGAGTGGATCGACCGCCTCGAGGCGGAAGGCGTGCCATGCGCGGTGATCAACAGCCTGCCAGAGGCGGCGGTTCACCCGCAGGCGCAGGCGCTCGGGATCGTGCAGCCGGTGCCGGGCGAGGACCTCACGCTCGTCGCCCTGCCGCTGTCCTTCGACGGGGCGCGCCCGAAGATCCGCCGCGCGCCGCCGAAGCTCGGCGAGCACACCGACGAGGTGCGGGGCGGCCGTCGCCGCTGGTCAGGCTGAGGCCCACGAGGGGGCTCACGCGCGATTTCGCTTGACGGCGTTCGGCGTGGGGGATGGCGGCGCGCCGGCAGTCTTCAGAACTCGCCGGCTCAGCGGTGCGCCTCGGCCCAGCACGCCCCCTCATCGCCGAGTCTCCACAGAAAATCATGAATCGCGGCACGATTGCCCATTCTCGGGGCTCCACGGCGGGTCGAAAACCGGGGTGTAGAGTCGGCGCAGAGCAAGCAAGGAGACGCGCCGATGAACATCGAGACTTGCACTGCCGTAGAGCTGGATCGACTGGGCGACGAGATCGCCGATTTGTCCGCGCACCTCGACGCCGCCACCGCGCAGCTGCTTGACCTCATCCGCGAGTTCGACGCCCGCGGCGGCTGGAACACCGGCTTCCGCTCGTGCGCCACGTGGCTGTCGTGGCGCGTGGGCCTCGCCTCGGGCGCGGCCCGCGAGCACGTTCGCGTCGCGCGTGCCCTCGGCACGCTGCCGCGGCTGGCCCAAGCCCTCGCCCGCGGGGAGCTGTCGTACTCCAAGGTCCGGGAGCTGACCCGTGTCGCCACGCCGGAGACCGAAGAGCGGTTCCTCGCGGTCGGCCGGGCCGGCACCGCGGAGCACGTCGAGCGGATCGTCCGCGGCTAGCGCCGCGTGGACCGCCAGGCCGAGGCCCGGGAGACCGCCACGCGCCACGCGAGCCGGGCGCTGCACGTGTATCCGGACGAAGACGGCATGATGGTGATCCGGGGGCGGCTCGAGCCGGAGGTCGGCGCCGTGCTCGTGCAGGCGCTGGCCGCGGCCCGCGAGGCGCTGTATCAGAAGGCGCACACCGGAAACGTTCCAGCTGGAACGTGTGGCGGCGTTCCCGCGGAGACGCCGACGATGGCCGAGCCCAGCATAGCTCAGCAAAAGGCCGACGCCCTGGCCCTCGTCGCGGAGACGGCGCTCCACCACGGGATCGATCCCGGTGCCCCGGGCGAGCGATACCAGGTCGTGGTCCATGTGGATGCCCCGGTCCTGGCCGACCCAGACGCGCCGGGCCAGTCGGTCTTCGAGGACGGGGCGCGCGTTCCAGCTGGAACGTTCCAGCGCCTGGCGTGCGACGCGACTCGGGTGGTCATGCAGCACGGCCACGACGGCCGCGTGGTGGAGGTCGCGGCCCGCACGCGGACCATTCCCCCGGCGCTACGGCGTGCATTGCAGCATCGAGACCGCGGCTGCCGCTTCCCGGGCTGCGGCGTGCGCTTCGGGCAGGGCCATCACATCCGCCACTGGGCTCACGGCGGCCCCACAACGCTGTCGAACCTGGCCCTGCTCTGTCGACGGCACCACCGCGCGGTGCACGAGGAGGGCTACCAGGTGGATCGACAGCCCGACGGCGAGCTCAGATTCCTGCGCCCGGACGGACGGCTACTGCCCGAAGTTCCGCCCGCGGCCGCGGTGCGCGCCGATCCCGTCCACGTCCTGCGAGCGCGGCACGAGACGCAGGGGCTCTCAATTCACGCGCGGACGGCGACCCCGGGCTGGCTCGGAGAGCGCCTGGATGTCGGCTGGGCGATCCACGTCCTGCACCCCTTGGCCGCGCAGATGGCGACGGTCACGGCCGTCGCCGTCGACACCGAGTGACGGCCGGGCGAGTCTGGAGAACCGGCTCGAGGAGAAGCCTCACGCGCGCCGTTCGAACTCGCGCAGGAGATTCTTGGGCAACGGCGCGTTGAAATTCCGAGACACCCGGATGCGCCCCTTCAACAGCCCGGGACGCCGAGACCGCTTGCCGCTCCGGAGCGGCGCCAGGCGCGCCAACGGCCGTCCGCCCGATTGGGTCAAGGAATGAGCCTCACGAGCATCCGGTCGAGCGACAGCCCGAGGCACCGCGCGATCTCGTCGCGGCACGCCCGGTAGACCTCGTCGCCCTGACCGACGGGGTCGCCGATGTCGCCGTCCTCGCCGGCGAGTTCCCGCAGCGTGAAGACCGGGCGGCCGTCGGCCTCCCCGACCGAGGCGAGCGCGCCCTTCTGCTCACGGGTCATCGTGATGACGAGATCGGCCTCGGCGAGCACCTCCGGATGACGACGCAGCGCCGTCGAGGCCATCGCGTCCTCCGCGAGGTGAACGCCGATCTCCTTCAGCGCGAGGCGCGCGTCGAGCGAGGGGATCATGCCGTCGCGGGCGTGGAGGCCGTCGCCCGCGGCGGACACCGCGACGCGCCCGGCGACGCCGCGCTCCGCGAGCATCCGCTCGAGGAGCACGTGCGCCATGACGGACCGGCAGGTGTTGGCGTGGCAGACGAGGAGGACGCGCTTCACCTCTCCTCCCACTTGTTCGTCCAGAAGCGCCCGCCGCCGCCGAGGTCGCTCCACTCATCATCGGGGCGTTGATCCAGCACGCGTCCGAACTCGATCGACGGCGGCATCTTGAGATTGCCGCCGAGCGTCGCGGGGAAGACCTTCGCCAGCTCCTCCGGGTCCCAGCGGCGCGTGTGGCGGATCGAGCGCACCGCGGTCGGCTGGGCCAGCAGCGTGTAGCCGTAGCCGAAGGAGTGGAAGACCTGGCCGTTGACGTTCGCGGCCGCGTCGCTTGCGAGGTAGACGACGAGCGGTGCGACGTTGTCCGGATCGCGCTCGGTGCCGACGGCCTGCTCGCTCGGCCACTTGCCCGTGTCCTCGAAGATCTTCTTGCCGCGCGGCGTGGAGTCGATCATGCGGGTGGCACCGCTCGGCATGATCGCGTTGCAGGTCACGCCGTACTTCGCCATCGCGTGCGCCGTGGACCACGTGAGCCCGATGATCCCGGCCTTCGCCGCGGCGTAGTTGGGCTGGCCCGGCGCGCCGAGCGCCGAGACCGAGGACATCGAGACGATGCGGCCGCCCTTCTGCTCGCGCATGTGGACCGAGGCGGCGCGCGTGCAGTTGAAGGTGCCATCGAGGTGGACGGCGAGCACCGCCTTCCACTCCGCCTCGGCCATGTTGAAGATCATCCGGTCGCGCAGGATGCCGGCGACGTTGACGAGGATGTCGATCCGGCCCCAGGTCTTCACGGCCTTCTCCACCATCGCCGTCGCCTGGGCGAAGTCGGCGACCGAGCCGTAGTCGCTGACCGCCGTGCCCCCGGCCTTCTTGATCTCGGCGACGATCTGGTCCGCCGGCGCCGCGGCGACGCCCTCGCCCTCGAGGCTCGCACCGAGGTCGTTGACGACGACCTTCGCCCCGGCCTTGGCGAGCGCGACCGCGATCCCGCGCCCGATGCCCCGCCCCGCCCCCGTCACCACCGCCGTCTTGCCGTCGAGCATGCCCATGACGATTGTCTGTCCTTTCGCGCTTGAGGTCGTGCTACCGATTCATTCCGGCAGGGGCCGATAGTACGGATGGCCCGCGCCGACCCACGACTGGAGCATCTCGCGGAACTGCGGGCCCATCGGGTCGATGCCCCGGATCGGCATCGTGCCGCGCCGGATCGTGAAGTCGTGCGGCGCCAGCTCGCCGCCGCGCGCGAAGTGTCGCGCCGCCGCCTCGGACCGCCCGCGCTGCGCGAGCCACCAGCCGAGCGCGAATTCCGCGCGCGCCCGCTGGTCGCCGTCCGTCGGCAGTCGCAGCAGCGCCCGCACCCGCTCGGCGGCGAGCGGAGGCGTCTCGCCGGAGACCCACGCGCGGATCGCCGCCAGCGACTTCGCGGAGTCGAGCCCCGTGATGTGTCGGAAGGTGTCCGTGCCGAACGCCACGTCGTTGGGACGCGCGATCCGGCCGCGCTCGTCGATCCAGAGAACGGTCGGCACGTTGACGGCGTTGTAGAGGTCGGCGACGACGTGACGCGGATCGATCAGGGACGGGTGCGCGGGCCGCGCCTTCTCGATCCACGGACGCGCGTCGTCCGCGCTCTGGTCGAGCGCCACCGTGATCGGCACGAAGCCGCGGCCGCCCAGCTCCTCGTAGAGCGCCTGCCAGACCGGCAGGTCCAGGCGGCAGCCTCACCACGAGGCGTAGACGACGAGCAGGACCTTGCGCCCGCGCTGCTCGGAGAGTCGATGGACGCGGCCGGCGAGGTCGGGCAGCGCGAAGTCCGGGGCCTCCAGCGACTCGAGCTGCCGCGCGCGCTCCCGCGCCGCAATACCGACGAACGCGGCGCCCTCGTCCAGATCCAGCGCGACGGGCCGTCCCTCTCCCTCGGCGCGGCGCGCGCGCTCGACGCCCTCGGCCCGCGGAAGCGTTCGCTCCTGCCAATCCTCGATCAGCGTGACGCGGTCGCCGCCGCTCACTTGGCACCGGGTGGCGCGCCGAGCATGGCGGCGACCTCCAGCTCCATCGCCATGTCGCGCTGGAACGTGGGGCTCATGACCATCTCCTCGATCACCGTGCGCGGCGGCAGGAGCACGCAGAGCATGATCGCGCGCGCGACGTCCTCGGCCTGCATCATCGTGGCGCGCCCCTTCGCGTCCGGCGGGAGCGGCCGATTGTCGAGGATCGGCGTGTCCACCTCCGCGGGCATGATCGTCGTCGCGCGGATGCCCTTGTCGCGCAGCGTGTTGTGGACCTGGTTCATGAGGTTGCGGACGCCCGCCTTGGCGGCGGAGTACGGCGTGCCGCCGACGAGCGTTGCGCGCAGGGCCGCGAGAGACGACACGGTGACGATCGTGCCGCCGCCGCGCTCGATCATGCCGGGCAGCACGGCCTGGGTCAGCTCGTACACCGCCGTCAGGTTCACCGCGAGCACGCTGTCCCAGTCCTTGCGGCCGACCCAGCGGATCGACCGGACCTTGCTCGAGTGGCCGGCGTTGTTGATGAGGACGTCCACGCGCTTGAGCGCGTCGAGCGCGAACCGCGCGAGCCCGGCGGGGCCGCCGGCGGCCTCCAGATCCACGGCGTGCGCGACAGCCTTGCCGCCGGCCTCGCCGATCTCCGTCACGACCCCGTCGAGCGGCGGCTTGCGGCGTCCCGCGACGACCACCGTCGCGCCCTCGGCCGCCAGCATCTTCGCGGTCTCCCGCCCGATGCCGCTGCCCGCGCCCGTGACGATCGCGACCTGTCCGTCGAGCCTCCTCATGCCCCCTCCCGCGCAACCGCCCGAGCATACCTCATCGTCATTTCCACGCCCACACGGGCTGCTCGAAGTGATCCACGCGCGTCGCGCGGCCGTGGACGACGACCTCGCGGAGC
>JBOHQB010000054.1:0-2363 GCA_050731995.1 Candidatus Rokuibacteriota bacterium | reverse complement strand
TGTGCTACATGTCGGGCGGGCAGTTCAACGTGCCGATCGTCATCCGTGGTCCGGGCGGGCCCGCGCACCAGCTCGCGGCGCAGCACTCGCAATCCATGGAGGCGTACTTCTATCACGTGCCCGGGCTCAAGGTCGTGCGGCCCTCGACGCCGATGGACGCCAAGGGCCTGTTGAAGTCGGCGATCCGCGACGACAATCCGGTGATCTTCATCGAGTCGGAGACCCTCTACAGCGTCAAGGGCGAAGTCCCTGAGGATCCCGACTTCACGATTCCGCTCGGGCAGGCGATCGTGCGGCGCGAGGGCAGCGACGTCACCGTCGTCGCCTACATGGGCATGATGTACCGGGTGATGGAGGTGGCCGAGGATCTCGAGAAGGACGGCATCTCGGTCGAGCTCGTGGATCCGCGGACCCTCCAGCCGATGGACACGGCGACGATCCTCGCGTCCGTGCGCAAGACGCACCGGGCCGTCGTCGTCGAGGCCGGCGCCGGGTTCGCAGGCATGGGCTCGGAGCTGACCGCGCTCATCACCGAGCAGGCCTTCGACGAGCTCGACGCGCCGGTCGAGCGCGTCACGGGCGCCTCGGCGCCGATGCCGTACGCGCGGAACCTCGAGCGCGCCAAGACGCCCTCGAAGGAGCGGATCATCGAGGCGATCCGGCGCGTCTGCGGTGTCAACGGACGTGCGTGACGTGGGGAGCCGCTGAGATGGCCGTGACGAAGGTCCTGATGCCGAAGCTCTCCGAGGCGATGGAGACCGGCAAGGTCATCAAGTGGCTCAAGAAGGAAGGCGACGCCGTCAAGGGCGGCGACATCCTGGCCGAGGTCGAGACCGACAAGGCCGACGTCGAGATGGAGGCCTTCGGCGCGGGCGTGCTGCGGAAGATCCTCGTCCCGGCCGGCGGCAAGGTGCCGGTGGGCGCGCTGATCGGGGTGATCGCCGGGCCGGACGACGACATCTCCGCGCTGCTCGCGTCGGCGCCTGCGTCATCGACGCCGGCGGGGACGGGCGAACCCTCGCTTGCTCAGTCGACAACTGCGATTCGCCGCGAGGGCTCGCCCGTCCCCGCCGGCCCGGCGACCACCGCCACACCGGCAGCGGGAATGCCGGCGCCGCCCGCGGCGTCACCGCGACTCGTCGCGCCCGTGTCGTCCACGGGGCGGGTGAAGGCGTCGCCGCTGGCGCGCAAGGTCGCGGCGCAGTCGGGCGTGGACCTCCGGCTGATCCAGGGCAGCGGCCCGGGTGGCCGCATCATCCGGCGCGACGTCGAGGCGGCGTCCGCGACCGGCGGGGCGCGCGTCGCGATGGCGCCCACCGTCGTCGTGACCGGACCCGAGTACGAAGACCGGCCGCTCAGCCAGATGCGCGCGATCATCGCCAAGCGGATGCCGCTCGCCAAGGGCCCGGTGCCGCACTTTTACGTGGCCTCCGAGATCGCGATGGACCGCGCCTGGGAGCTGCGCGAGGAGTGGAACGCGATCGAGGGACGGCCGAAGCTCTCGGTCAACGACCTCGTCGTACGCGCGTGCGCCGTCGCGCTCCTGCAGCATCCGGGTGTCAACGCGTCGTTCCAGGGCGAGACGATCCGGGTCTGGCGCCGCGCCCACATCGGCATCGCCGTCGCGCTCGAGGACGGGCTGATCACGCCGGTGCTCCGCGACGCCCACGCCAAGTCGCTCGCGCAGATCGCCGTGGAATCGCGTGACCTCGCGGAGCGCGCGCGGGCGCGGAAGCTCCGGATGACGGAGCTTTCGGGCGCGACCTTTTCGATCTCGAACCTCGGCATGTTCGACGTCGCGGAGTTCTCGGCGATCATCAACCCGCCGGAGGGCGCGATCCTCGCGGTGGGCGCGGTGCGCCGCGTGCCCGTCGCCGGCGAGACGGGCGTCACGGTCGGCCGGCTCATGATGCTGACGCTCTCGTGTGATCATCGCGTGATGGACGGCGCGATGGGCGCGCGGTTCCTCCAGGACGTCAGGCGGCTGCTCGAGCAGCCGCTGCGCCTCGTCCTTTAATGGGCACGGGCACCCGGGCTCACGCCACGCCCGTGCCCCGCCGCGATTACCCGCGGCGGTCGATCGTTCGCGCGATCTGAGCCGTGACTACGCAGAAGGTTGATCTGGCGGTCGTCGGTACGGGCCCCGGCGGCTACGTCGCGGCGATCCGCGCCGCGCAGCTCGGACTGAGCGTCGCCGTCGTCGAGGACGACCGCCCGGGCGGCGTCTGCCTCAACTGGGGCTGCATCCCGACGAAGGCGCTCCTGCGCAACGCCGAAGTCCTCCACCTCGTCGAGAAGGCCGAGGCCTTCGGCATCCGGATCGAGAAATTCCAGGCCGACTACGGCGAGGCCGTGCGGCGCAG
>JBOHQB010000053.1:0-7096 GCA_050731995.1 Candidatus Rokuibacteriota bacterium | reverse complement strand
GATCCCTTCGTCGCGCTCATGGCGGCGGGCGCGGCGACGAAGCGGCTCAGGCTCGGCACCGGCATCTGCCTCGTGATCGAGCGCGATCCGATCACGACGGCGAAGGAGGTCGCCACGCTCGACCGTCTCTCGGGCGGCCGCGTGCTCTTCGGCATCGGCGGCGGCTGGAATGCCGAGGAGATGGAGAACCACGGCACCGCGTGGAAGACGCGCTGGCGGCTCCTTCGCGAGCGCGTCCTCGCCATGAAGGCGATCTGGACCCAGAAGGAGCCGGAGTTCCGTGGCGAGTTCGTCCGGTTCGACAAGATCTGGGCCGATCCGAAGCCGATCCAGAAGCCGCATCCGCCCATCATCATCGGCGGTGACGGGGCGACCACGTTCGACCGCGTCGTGGAGTTCGGCGACGGCTGGATGCCGATCAACCGGCCGGGCAAGAGCCCGGTCGAGAAAATCCCCGAGCTGCGCGAGCGGCTGGCCAAGGCGGGGCGCGATCCGAAGACGGCGCCGGTCAGCCTCTTCTTCGCGCCGCCGAAGCGCGAGGCGCTGGACACCCTGGCGGCGGCGGGCGTCGCCCGCGCGATCTTCGGGCTGCCCTCGGAGCCGCGCGACTCGGTGCTGCCACGGCTCGACGCCTACGCGAAGGTGATGCGGTCCTGACGACAGGATCGTCCTGACGCCCGCGACGCCGGGGCGCCGACCGCCGGCTCAGAGCGCGAGCAGCTCGTGGCGCAGCGTCTCGTCGTCGCGCAGGCGCGCGGCCGGTCCGGTGAAGCGGATCGAGCCCTTCTCGAGGACGTAGACGCGGTCGGCGAGGGCGAGCGAGAACCCGACGTTCTGCTCGGCCAACAAGATTGGCAAGCCCTCGCGCTTGAGCCGCGCGATCTGCTCTTGCAGGTGCTCGACCACGAGCGGGGCGAGGCCCTCGGAGGGCTCGTCGAGCAGTAGCAGCTCGGGGTTGCCCATGAGCGTGCGGGCGATCGTCAGCATCTGCTGCTCGCCGCCGGAGAGAAACCCGCCCTGGCGGTCGGTCAGCTCGTGGAGCTTGGGGAAGAGATCGAACACACGCTGGACCGTCCACGCGCCGCCCGCCTTGCGCGCGACGTCGAGATTCTCCCAGACCGTGAGGTCGGCGAAGATGCGGCGGTCCTCGGGGACGAATCCGATGCCGGCGCGCGCGATGCGGTAGGGCGCCCAGCCCGTGATGTCGGTGCCGCGCCACAGGACGCGGCCGGCGTGCGGCGGCGTCAGGCCCATGATCGACCGCATCGTGGTCGACTTGCCGACGCCGTTGCGGCCGAGGAGGCACACGCACTCACCGGCGCCGACCTCCACCGACACGCCGAAGAGCACGCGGGACAGCCCGTAGGCGGTGTGGATCTCCTTCGCCTCGAGCAGCGGCGCGCTCAGCGGTGCCCTCCCAGGTAGACACGCCGGACCTCGGGATCGGCACGGACCTCGTCCGGGGCCCCCTCGGCGATGACCCGCCCCTGGTGCAGGACGGTGACCTTCTCGGCGATGGAGAAGACGACTTCCATATCGTGCTCGGTGAAGAGCAGGGTGAGGCCGCGCTCGCGCGTGATGCGGTGAACGAGCCGGATGGTCTCGTGCGTCTCGGAGGCCGACATTCCCGCGGTCGGCTCGTCGAGCAGCAGGAGCCGGGGCTCGCTCGCCAGCGCGATCCCCAGCTCGAGCTGTTTCTGGGCGCCGTGCGAGAGAAAGCCGCTGACCTCGCCGCCCACCTGCAGGAGCCCGAGCGACGCCAGCAGCCCCTCGGACTCGTCGCGATAGAGGTTCGTGACGCGGCTCCAGAGGTCGCCGCCGCGGCCCCGGTGCGAGATGTACGCCGCCTGTATGTTCTGGAACACCGTGAGGCGCGGAAAGATGTTCGTGCGCTGGAAGGAGCGGCCCATGCCGCGGCGGCAGACGTCATGGGGCGCGATACCCGTGATGTCGCGGCCCTGCAGCAGCACGGAGCCCGCGTCCGGACGGACGTGCCCGGTGATGAGGTTGAAAAAGGTCGTCTTGCCGGCACCGTTGGGGCCGATGATCGCGGCGATCTGCCCCTCCGCGACGGCGAGGTTCACGCCGGCCACGGCCGTGAAGCCGTCGAACTGCTTGCGCAGGTCGCGCACTTCAAGCACGCCGCGGCCCCCAGAGTCGTCGCGCGATCGCCTCGGCGGCGCCGGCGAGGCCGCCCGGGAACACGAACAGGAGCACGACGAGGATCGCGCCCAGCACGAACGGCCAGTACTCGGTGTAGGACGTGATCTGCTGGTTGAGCAGGATCAGCGCCAGCGCGCCGATGGCCGGCCCGTAGAAGGTTCCCATGCCGCCGAGCAGCGTCATGATGAGCACCTCGGACGACTTGGTCCAGTAGGCGAAGTCGGGGAAGACGCCGCGATTGAAGATACCGAAGAGCCCGCCGGCGAGACCGGCGAAGGCCCCGGCGATGACGAAGGCCGCCAGTTCGTAGCGGCGGACGTTGACGCCGATGAACTCGGCGCGCTCGGGGTTCTCGCGGATCGTCGCCAGCATGCGGCCGAACGGCGAGCCGACGATCCGCCGCAAGAGCCACAGGCAGAGCGCCACGAGAATCAGCGTGAGGAAGTAGAAGTACTCCGCGGTGCGCCAGCCTCCGAGCAGCGGCAGCGCGCTCACGCGCTCGAAGTCGGGGTAAGGGATCTCCGGCATGCCCTGCTCGCCGCCGGTCACCTCGTTCCACTTGAAGCAGATCGCCCAGACGATCTGCGCGAACGCGAGCGTCAGCATCGCGAAGTAGATCCGCGTCAGCCGCACGCAGAAAATGCCGAAAATCAGCGCGAATGCGCCCGCAACGACGGCGGCGGCGGGGAAAGCCAGCAGAAACGGCGCGCCCAGCTTCTTCATCAACAGCCCCGTGGTGTAGGCGCCGATGCCGAAGTACGCCGCGTGACCGAACGACACCAGGCCGGTGTAGCCGACGAGCAGGTTCAGGCTGGTCGCGAACAACGCCCAGATTGCGACGTCGTTGGCGAGAAACGTGTAGAACCGCGAGCCCGCGGCCGGCACGAACAGCGCGGTGACGAGCACGAGCGCACCCCACGGCAGCCGGGGCAGGCGCGCCGTCATTTCAGCGGCCGCCCGAGGAGGCCCCAGGGCCGGACGATCAGGACCGCGGCCATGAGGGCGAAGACGGCGAAGATGGAGAAGCGGGGGAAGAACAGGATCCCGAAGGACAAGACCTGGCCGTAGATGAGGGCGCCGAGGAAGGTGCCCCAGAACGAGCCAAGGCCGCCGATGACGACGACCACGAAGGCCTCGACGATGACCTCCGTGTCCATCCCGGGCACCGTGGCGCGCATCGGGCTGATGAGCGCGCCGCCGAGGCCGCCGAGGAACGACGCGATGACGAACACCCACATGTAGAGGGCGCTGACGTTGACGCCGAGCGCGCCGAGCGTCTCCCGGTCGAGGGCGGCCGCGCGGATGTAGCGGCCCACGCGCGTGCGCTGGAGCACCAGCCAGAAGCCGAGCGCGATGGCCGGGCCGAGCAGGATGATGAAGAGGTTGTAGTGTGGAATGATAGCGCCGAAGATCGTGAAGGCGCCCGTGAGCTCGGGCGGGCGGCTCACCGACTTCTGCTGCGTGCCCCAGATCATCTTGGCCGTGTCGCTCAGGATCAGCGCGAGCGCGTAGGTGAAGAGGAGCTGGTAGAGCTCGTCCTTGCCGTAGAGACGGCGGAACAGGAACCGCTCGACGAGTCCGCCCAGCGCCGCGACGGCCAGCGCGCCGCCGAGCGCCGTCAGCCAGAAGCGCGCGGTGCCCACGCCCACCCACTGCACGAGCTGGTAGGTCGCGTACGCGCCGAGCATATAGAAGGTGCCGTGCGCGAAGTTGAGGACGCGGAGCACGCCGAAGATGAGCGAGAGCCCGGCCGCGATGAGAAACAGGAACATCGCGGCCGTGAGCCCGCTGACCGACTGGGCAAAGACGAAGGACGGATCGGGCATGAAAGGCGGCGGGGACTACCGGCGTCCCCGCCGCGCTGGGCGCTAGTCCATGAACTTGGACGGGTCCACGTAGATCGCCGGCTTCATGATCGCGAAGGGATACTTGGGATCCTTCACGGTCTTGCCGTAGAGCTGGCCGCGGTTGGCCTGGTGGTCCTTCTCGCGGATCGTCTGCGGCCCGATCGGCGTCTCGATGGTGAGCCCGAGCAGCGCCTTGGCCACTTTGTCGGATTCGGTGCTGCCGGCCTTCTTGATCGCCTCGGCCAGGAACTGCATGCCGATGTACCCCTGGATGGCCCTCGACGACGGGTACTCGTCCTTCAGGTACTTGCTGAGCCTGGCGGTGTAGTCGCGGTGCGCCGCTGTTTCTCCCCAGTAGAAGGCGTCGTACGAGTTGCCCCAGATGCCGACCGGGTAGTCGGCACCCATCGACTTCGTCGTCTCCGGGGTGGCCGCTTCGCCGACGCCGATGAAGTTGTACTTGATGGCGTCGAACATGCCGACGGCCTTGGCCTGCTTGGAGTACGTCACGAAGAAACCGCCCCAGATCGACGAGAAGATCGCCTCCGGCTTCTTGGCCATCTGGGCGTTGATGAACGGATTGTAGTCCTGCTCGCCGAGCTTCGGCCACTGCTGGTCGACGATCTCCACGCCCGGCTTGAGCTTCTTGAGATGCGCGACGAACGCCTTCGTGACGTCCTGGCCGTAGGCGTAGTCGAAGGACATGGTCGCGACCTTCGTGACCGGCCATTTGGCGACGATCTCGGCCGCGCTCCGGCCCTCCATCGTGGTGTTGGCGGCCACGCGGAACACGTAGGGATGGAGCTTGTCGGGGGCGGTGAGCTGATCCGTCTTTGGAATCGGCGCGATGAAGACGATCTTGTTCTCCTTCGCGACTACCGACACCGCCGGGCCTTCGGCCGACGTCAGCGTGCCGACCAGGAAGTCCACGTTGTCCTTCAGGATCAGCTCGCGCGCCTGGCGCACCGCCTCGTTAGCGTCCGCCTTGGAGTCGCGCGTGATCAGCTCGAGCTTGCGGCCGAGCACGCCGCCCTTCGCGTTGATCTCCTCGACGAACATCATCGCGCCCTTGGTGGCAGGCTCGCCGAAGAGGGCGGGGGGACCGGAGAGCGGCATTGGCATGCCGACCTTGATGGGCTTCTGCGCCTCGGCCGCCAGCGGGACGGCCACGAACGCAGCCACGAGCAGGACCAGGATCGTGCGACGGTACATGGCAACCTCCTTGTCGGTCGACACCCTAGAACGCCGGGAGACCGGGGACCGTGCGGCGCACCCGGTATAGCGACGTCGAGGCGGTGAGGAACAGCGAGCGATAGTCGTCGTCTCCCCACGCGAAGTTGGCGGTGTGTTCGGGCACCTCGAGCACCTCGAGCAGGTTCGCGTCACGATCGAACACGTGGATGCCGCCCGGCCCGCAGCAGTACACGTTCCCGGCCGTATCGAGCTTCATGCCGTCTGGGGCGCCGGGTTTGTCGCCCCGGGTCTCCGCCCACACGCGCCCGCCCGCCAGCGTTCCCGTCGGCGTCACGTCGAAGACCCGGATGTGCCGGCGCGCGGTGTCGTTGACGAAGAGACGGCGCTCGTCGAGCGAGAAGCAGAGGCCGTTGGGGCGATCGAAATCGTCCACCAGCAGCTCCGGTGACGCCGGATCGGCGACGACACGGTAGACGCCCTGGAACGGCAGCTCCTGGGGTCGCTCGACACCGTAGAACTTGGCCCGCCCGTACGGCGGGTCGCTGAAGTAGAGGCTTCCGTCCGATCGGCAGACGATGTCGTTGGGGCTGTTGAGCTGGCTGCTCCGGAAATGGGTCGCGAGGGGCACGATGGTGCCGTCCGGACGGGTGAGCGTCACGCGGCTGGTGGCGTGCTCGCAGGTGACGAGGCGCCCCTGCCGATCGTAGGCGTTGCCGTTGGCCATGTTCGACGGCTTGCGGAACGTGGTGACGCCGTCACGCGCCGACCAGCGGCGCATGTGATCGCCCGGCATGTCGCTGAAGATAAGGAACTTGCCGGTCGGATGCCAGAGCGGTCCCTCGGTGAACAGGAAGCCGGTGCCGAGCCGCTCGAACGCCGAGGTCACTTCTTGCCGGGGTTGCCGGCCACGTACCAGTCGGGTGGCATCACCTCGTTGAAGACCACCCACACCGCCTCGCGCGGCAGCTTGCACACCTCGGTGATCGTGTCGGTCACCCGCCGCGCGATCTCGTTCTTGCGGTCGGCGCCGTGGCCCTCGTAGATCGTGATGTTGACGAACGGCATGGTCGCCCCTCCGTCGGTATCGGTCGAAAAGCGCGCTCACACTATCACGCCGGCCCCGAGCCGCCAAGTGCGCGCCCATCGGGATGACCGCGTGATCCACGAGCGCTCCGGCAGCCGTCCGGAGGCGCCCATGACCCGGGATTGTCGAGTATTCTGACAGCCGGAGATGTTCGATTTCGACGCGTACTCGCCGCAGCAGGTCGCGCAGCGCATCGAGGCGGTCGGTGTCGCCAAGGCGCGACTGCCCCTGCTGGCGATGTTCATGCGCGAGCCGCTCTTCAGCCGGCAGATCCTCGTCGTGAGCCTGCTGCTCGGCGTCTCGGTGCTGACCGTCGTGTGTCTCGCCTACGGATGGGCGGTCGAACGGGGACTGCCGAGCAGAGAGGTGCGCGCGTTCGGATTCGCAGCGATCGTCTTTGGAAACCTCGCGCTGATCCACGCGACCCGCTCGCGTGATCACGTCGTTCTCGGCGCGCTACGGTCCGCGAACACGATCCTGTGGTGAATCACGGGCGGCACCGTGGCCGCGCTGGTCGCCGCCGTCTACGTTCCGCCGGTGGCCGACGTCTTCCGATTCGCGCCGCTCTCGCCTGGCGCCTTCACCGTCGCGGCTGCGGCCGGCGTCGCGGGGGTGCTCTGGTACGAGGCTTACAAGGAGCTGCGGCCGCGCCGCGTCTAGACTTCCCAGTCCTGATCCCAGGTGGCGTCGGCGCCCACACCCTCGCGCGCCACCGACACGTCGAGCAGGTACGGACGGTTCTCGCGCGTGACCCGGTCCAGGCCGCGCCGGAGCGCCGTCTCGAGGTCCTCCACCTTCGTGACGGCCT
>JBOHQB010000052.1:0-21139 GCA_050731995.1 Candidatus Rokuibacteriota bacterium | reverse complement strand
GCTTGAGCTCTGCCAGAGCGCGTTTGAGAAAGATCCTGAGCTTGCCTCGATCAAAGGCTATGTCGAGGATTCCGGCGAAGGGCGCTGGACGGTAGTCGAAGCGATCGAGAGAGGCGTGTCGGCGACGGTATTGGCGCATTCGTTGTTTGCCCGCTACGCGTCGCGCCAGCAGGATGCCTTCTCAAATAAAGTCATCGCGGCGCTTAGAAACGAGTTTGGCGGTCACGAGGTCAAAAAGAGTTAATCAAACATATTTGAAAATTTTGGTTATAGTATCGGACACGAGATGATTCGCATAAGGACATGGCGTCAAATCCGAAATTCGAAATCCGAAACAAATTCAAATATTTAAAAAGCAGAAAATTCTAAACGGGCCGGTTTCGGATTTTGCTTGGTTGGTTTCTCGGCGCAGTAAATACTCTCGAAGTCATTTTGTTTAACCATTCAAAACTAAGATTCTAGCGATGGCGAGCGATCCGCACGAATACTTAGCGCAGAGCTTGGGTCAGGCGAAAAAGCCGCACGCCTGCGTCGTGACGATCTTCGGCGCGTCGGGCGATCTCACCAAACGCAAACTGATTCCGGCGCTTTACAATTTGGCGCTGGAAAAGCGGCTGCCCGAGCGCTTCGCCGTGGTGGGCTACGCGCGCAGCGAGATGAGCGACGAAGCGTTTCGCGACAAGATGCGCGCGGCCGTGAAAGAATTCTCGCGCACGGGGCTTGGCGATGAAGCGGCGTGGCAAGAGTTCGCCAACACGCTCTACTACATGCGCGGCGGTTACGAAGAGGATAGCGGCTACGAAAAGCTAAAACAGTTCATCGAGAATTTTGACCGGGGCAGCCGAACGCTGCCGGCGCGGGTTTTCTACTTAGCCATACCGCCGGATATATACGGCACCGTGATCGAGCGTATTTCCGCGGCGGGTCTGACGCCCAAGGAAACCGACCGCGAGCCGCGCAGCCGAGTCGTCATCGAAAAACCCTTCGGCACCGATCTTGAGACCGCGCGCGAGCTCAACCGGCGCGTTCATGAAGCTCTGGGCGAAAATCAAATCTATCGGATCGATCACTATCTCGGCAAAGAGACCGTGCAAAACATCATGGTGTTTCGCTTCGCCAATGCCGTCTTCGAGCCGATCTGGAACCGGCGCTACGTCGACCACGTGCAGATGCTGGTCGCCGAGACCGTCGGCGTCGAGGACCGGGGGAATTACTACGAGACCGCCGGCGTGCTGCGCGACATGATCCAGAACCACATGTTTCAGGTGCTCGCGCTCATCGCGATGGAGCCGCCGGCGTCGTTCGACCCCGACGCCGTCCGCGACGAGAAGGTCAAGGTGCTGAAGTCGATCCGGCCGATGACGCCGGAAGAGGTCCTCCAGCGCACCGTCCGCGGGCAGTACGGGGAGGGCACGCTCGCCGGCAAGAAGGTCCACGGATACCGGACAGAAGGGAAGGTCTCGCCGACGTCGGGTACTGAGACGTACGCCGCGCTCAAGCTCTTCGTCGAGAACTGGCGCTGGGCCGGCATCCCCTTCTACCTCCGCTCGGGCAAGCGGCTCGCCAAGCGTGACACCGAGGTGGTCATCCAGTTCCGGAGGCCGCCGCTGCTCCTCTTCGAGCAGTCGACGCAGGCGGAGATCGAGCCGAACCGGCTCGTGCTCCACATCCAGCCCGACGAGGGGATCGAAGTCCAGATGAAGGCCAAGCAGCCGGGGCCGACGGTCCGCCTCAACACCGTCAAGCTCACCTTCTCCTACAAGGACTTCGGCGAGCAGGGCGCGGCCACCGGCTACGAGCGGCTGCTCTACGACGGCATGATCGGCGACAGCACGCTCTTCCACCGTGCAGACATGGTGGAGGCGGCATGGAAGATCGCGACGCCGATGCTCGACGTCTGGAAGTCGCTGCCGCCGCGGGATTTCCCGAACTACGCGGCCGGCTCGTGGGGGCCACAGGCGGCGGACGCCATGTTGGAGCAGGACGGCCGCCGGTGGTGGGTCAGCGCGTGATCCGGGTCCTGGACGACCCGGCGGCGCTCTTTCGCGCCGCCGCGGAGGAGGTCGTCGCGCGTGTGCAGGCTGCCGTCAAGGCGCGCGGAGCCTGCGCCGTCGCGCTCTCCGGAGGCTCGACGCCGCGCGGGATCAATGGTGTCCTGGCCGACGCCGGCGCGGGGTTCCGGGCACGTGTGCCCTGGGACGCTGTGCACGTGTTCTGGGGCGACGAGCGCCATGTGCCCCCGGATCACGCCGACAGCAACTATCGGATGGCGGCCGAGACGCTCCTGTCGCGCGTGCCCGTGCCGGAGGGCAACGTCCACCGGGTCCGGGCGGAGGAGCCCGACGCGGAGAGCGTCGCGCGCGCGTACGAGGACGAACTGCGCGAGTTCTTCGGCGCGCGCAAGCGGCTGGACGGCGGCTGGCCGCGCTTCGACCTCTGCCTGCTCGGCATGGGGCCCGACGGCCACACGGCGTCGCTCTTCCCCGGGACCGACGCGGTCCACGAGGCAAGGCACCTGGTCGCCGCGCCGTGGGTGCCGAAGCTCACCGCCCACCGGATCACCCTCACGCCGCCCGTCTTCAACGCCGCGGAGACGGTCGTCTTCGTGGCGGCCGGAACCGACAAGGCCGCGACGCTCGCCGCCGTGCTGGAGGGCGAGCGCTGCGTGGACCTCTATCCGAGCCAGACGATTCAACCAGTCCGCGGCGACCTCGTCTGGCTCGTGGACCGCGCCGCCGCGGCAAAGCTGACACGATGACCACACTGGCCGACCATCTCAAGACACTGAAGGGTCCCGACGTCGAGGGCGTCGCCGCCGTCGTGACCGCCCTCGCCGAGGCCGGTAAGACGATCGCCGGCCAGCTCGCCCGAGCCGCTCTCGTCGGCATGCTCGGCAGCACCGGGTCCAAGAACGTCCAGGGCGAGACCGTGAAGAAGCTCGACGCCTGGTCCAACGACATCGTGGTCGAGGCCCTTCGGGCCAGCGGGCGCGTGGCCACGATGGTCTCCGAGGAGCTGGACGACCCGGTGCGGGTTCCCGGCGTGAGCGGCGGCTACGTCGCCTGCTTCGACCCCGTCGACGGCTCCTCGAATCTCGACGTCAACGGCATCGTCGGCACGATCTTCTCGATCCGCCGTGCGGCGGGCGCCGCCGAGCATGTGCAGCCCGGCACCGCCCAGGTCGCGGCCGGCTACATCATGTACGGCCCGTCCACCCTGCTGGTGCTGACGACAGGTGACGGCGTCGACGGCTTCACGGTGGACCCGGCCACCTCGGTGTTCAGGGTCTCCCACCGAAAGGTTCGTATGCCTTCTCGCGGCAAGGTCTTCAGCCTCAACGAGGGTAACACCTCGAAGTGGGAGCGCGGCGTGGGGGGCTGGATCGCGCACCTCAAGGCGGTCGACGCGGTGACCCATCGCCCATACTCGGCGCGCTACGTGGGGTCGTTCGTCGCCGACATGCACCGCACGCTGCTCGAGGGCGGCATCTACGCCTACCCGGCGGAGACCGCGGCGGATCCGAAGTCCACAGGCAAGCTCCGGCTCCAGTACGAGGCGGCGCCGATGGGGATGATCGCCGAGCAGGCGGGCGGGCGCGCGACGACGGGTCGCGAGCGGATCCTGGAAATCACACCCTCGACTCATCACCAGCGGGTGCCGCTGTTCATCGGTAGCGCCGAGGACGTGGCCCTCGCGGAGGAGTTCATCGCTGGGCGCCGCTGAGCGCGGCGCCGGGAGGCTTCAGTCATGACAGAGCGCGTGCGCGAGATCCTGAGCTGGTACGGCAGTGACAACCCGGGCAGCCTGACGAACCTCGCCCGGCTCATGAACCACGGCGCGCTCGCCGGCACGGGCCGCATGGTGATCCTGCCGGTCGACCAGGGTTTCGAGCACGGTCCCGCGCGCTCGTTCGCGCCCAACCCCGGCGGCTACGACCCACGCTACCACTTCGAGCTCGCGGTCGAGTCGGGCTGCAGCGGCTACGCCGCGCCCCTCGGCTTCATCGAGGCGGGCGCGCGCGACTTTGCCGGCCAGATCCCGCTCATCCTCAAGGTCAACAACCACGACGTCCTGGCCGACGAGAAGGATCCGAAGCAGGCGATCACCAGCTCGGTCCGCGACGCGGTTCGGCTCGGCTGCGTCGGCATCGGCTACACGATCTATCCGGGCTCCGAGGAGCGGCTCGAGATGTACAGCCAGCTTCGCGCGCTCGCCGAGGAGGCTAAGAGCTCCGGCCTCGCCGTGATCGTCTGGTCGTACCCGAGGGGCTCGAGCCTTTCCAAGGAAGGCGAGACCGCGATCGACGTCACCGCGTACGCCGCGCACATCGCGGCGCAGCTCGGCGCTCACGTCATCAAGGTGAAGCTGCCGTCGGCGCACCTCGAGCAGCCGCCGGCCAAGAAGGTCTACGAGCAGGAGAAGATTCCGATCGCCACGCTGACGGAGCGTGTCCGTCACGTCGTCCAGTCGACGTTCAACGGCCGGCGGATCGTCATCTTCTCGGGTGGCGCCACCGAACCCAACGACGAAGCGGTCTACGACCAGGTGCGCGCGATCCGCGACGCCGGCGGCTTCGGCTCGATCATCGGCCGCAACTCGTTCCAGCGGAAGAGGGCCGAGGCCCTCAAGTTCCTCGAGACGATCATGGGGATCTACGCCGGCACGCGGAAGTAGCCCGACGAGATGATCCTCGCGGGCGACGTCGGCGGCACCAAGACCGCGCTCGCGCTCTTCGACATGCAGGGCGTGAACTTCACGCTCGTGCACGAGGACCTGCTGCCGAGCCGCGACTTCCCCACGTTCGAGGCCGCCGTCGCTCAGTTCCTCGGCAGCGGCCCGACCGGCCCGATCGACGCGGCCAGTTTCGGGATCGCGGGCGCCGTCGTCGAGGGCCGTGCTGCGGCCACGAACCTGCCGTGGAAGATCGACGAGCGCGCCCTCGAAAAGGCGATCCCGGCCAAGCGTGTGCGTCTGCTGAACGATCTCGAAGCGACGGGCCACGGTCTCGCCGCGCTGCCGCCGGCGTCGGTCGTGACGCTCCAGGCCGGCAAGCCCAGAACCGGGAACATTGCGCTGATCGCCGCGGGCACCGGACTCGGCGAGGCCCTGCTGATCTGGGACGGTCGGAACCACCAGGTGGTCGCCTCCGAGGGAGGCCACTGCGATTTCGCGCCGCGTACCGACGAGGAGATCGAGCTGCTGAGGTTCCTCCAAAAGGACTTCGGCCGGGTCTCCTACGAGCGTATCCTCTCGGGACCCGGCTTCTTCAACGTCTATCGTTTCCTGCGGGACACCGGTCGTTACCCCGAGCCTCCGTGGCTCGCCGAGCGGCTCAAGGGCGCCCGCGACCCGAACGAGGTCCTCGGCCCCGTCGCGCGTGAGGGGCGAGACCCGCTCGGCGCGGCGACGCTCGACCTGTTCACCTCGATCTACGGCGCGGAGGCGGGCAACCTCGCGCTGAAGGTGCTCGCCGTCGGCGGCGTCTTCATCGGCGGCGGAATCGGCCCGCGCTTCCGCACCAAGCTCGAAGACGGGACCTTCGTCGCCACCTTCCGTGACAAGGGCCGCTTCACGCCTCTGCTGGAGGCGATGCCGGTCCACCTCGTGCTCGAGCCGCGGACCGCCCTCCTGGGCGCCGCTAGGGTCGCCCAGAGCCTGGTCTAATCAGGGGGGGCGCACGCGCCCCCCGGGACGCGGCGAGATCCGCTTCTACTCGCCCGGGCGGCCGGGGCCGCGAAGCCCTATCCCGTCGGCGCCGGAGCCGCAACGAAGGTCGGGCGGAGGCACGCCGAGGACCTGTGCCGCCAGGCGGGCGTTGGCGCACGCCTCCGGACGGCGCGGATTGCTCTCCGCGGCCTTGACGAAGGCTTCCAGCGCCTCCCGCGGCCGGCCGCCGCGCGCGAGCGCGATCCCCAGGTTGTTGAGGGCGTCGTACCGGAGGTTCGTCTCGCGCTCGAGGACCGCGCGATAGTGTGACTCGGCGGCGCGCAGGTCACCCTGCGCCGCCATCGCATTGGCCAGAAAGTAGTTCATGTGCGGGCTGGCGGGATTGAGACTCCAGGCGTGGCGCCAGAGCGAGACGGAGTCTCGCCAGACGGACACCTGAGCGGTCGTCAGCAACTGGAGCAGGAGGACGAGGGCGGCGGCGGCGAGCACGAGGAGCACAGGCGCCTGGGGGCGCACGCGGGCCAGGGCGCGCCAGCACCAGGTACCGACGCCGCCGAGCAGGGCGATCCAGGGCAGGTGGGCGTAGTACGTGTAACGGTCGGCGGTCACCTGGGGTCCGTTCTGAAGGAAGCCCAGCACCGGCACCAGGATCACGAAGTACGTGATCCAGGCGGCGAGGAGGGCAGGCGCGCGACGCCGAAGCCGCCACGCGACGGCGGTGAGGCCAATGACGACGGCGTACGCGACCAGGTACGGCGGAGACAGAGGCTCCACGATCCGCGGCCGCTCGTAGAGCGGTGAGAGATCGATCGGCAGGACGAGCTTGCCGACGTAGAAGGCCACGCCGTAGGCCGACAGCACGAGACGGTCGAGCGGGCCGAACCGGGAGAGCGGCGTCAGATTCTGTATCTTGAGGATCCCCACGAATCCGCCCACGACGCCCGCGGCGGCCAGCAGCACGAACGGCCACTTCTCGCGCAGCACGGCGCGCGCGCGGGCCGTCGTCCAGCCGGTGGACCGGCCCAGGCGCGCGAGCGGCACGACGTCCAGCGCCAGGAGGACGAGCGGCAGGTTCACCGTCATGGACTTCGACAGCAGCGCGCATGCGTACAGGCCGACGACCCCCCAGTAGCGGCGGCCGGGTGCGGCGCCGCGCTCGACCCAGACGAGATACGCGAGGATCGTCGACAGGTAGAACACGCCCGAGAGCACGTCGCGGCGCTCGGTGATCCAGACGACGGACTCGACGCGCTGCGGATGAACCGCGTAGACGAGCGCGGCGACGGCGGCGCCGACGCGGACCGCGGCGTCGTCGCGCGGGACGCCGAATCCGACCGCCAGCAATCGACACATCACCAGCCAGAGGAGCGCGGCGGCCAGCGCGTGGAACAGCACACTCGTGAGGTGGTAGCCGGCAGGGTTCAGCCCCCAGAGGACGTAGTCGAGGCCGAGCGTCAGCCAGGTGAGGGGCATGTAGTGCCCCATGTGGAAGGCCGTGAACATCCAGCGGAGCTGCGCCCAGCCCAGTCCCCGATAGTCGGGATTCTCGAGGATGATCCGGGGGTCGTCGAAGTCGACGAAGCCGTCGTCGAGGCTCGCGGCGAACGTCACGACGGTGATGGCGGCGATGACCGCCGGCAGGAGCCGGCGGATATGCTGGCGGGCCGCGCTCAATCAGCCGCGCGGCGCGTCTCGAGATCCGCGAGGCGGGCTTTCATCTCCCGATTGAACTGTTCCTGGACCCCCGACAGCGACGTGTACAGCGCGGCAAACTGGCCGCGGCCCATCTTGTAGACGACGCTGTCCTCGAGCGTCCGGATCGTTGCGGTGCGCGGCGTCTTGCCGAGCAGCGCCAGCTCGCCGAAGTGGGCGCCCGGACCCAGCGAGGTCATCGCTTCGGCGCCGCCGCCTTTCTTCTTGCGGATGACCTCGACCCGGCCGCTCTTGATCACGTAGACGTGGCGACCCTCCTCGCCCTCGTTGAAGATGACCTCGCCGGGGCCGAAGTCCTCCTCGACGAGCGCGCGCTGGGCGAAGATCGCGACGATCAGGAAGAGCACGACGCCGACCAGCATGGCCGGGACCGTGAACGCGAAGGCGAGGAGCAGCAGCGGCTGCTTCGTCGTGAACGCGAGGAAGCAGAGCAGCGCGACGACACCCACGACGATCTGAGACGCGACGACGAGCTTCGCGCGCCAATCGCCGCGAACCATGAGCTTGATCCGCATCAGCTGCGCTCCCCGGGCGCCGACGCCTTCTTCTTGTCGTCCGGCTTCCCCTTGCCCTTGTCCCCCGGCTTGCCGAGGTCGTGGGCCGGGGAGTGGCAGTCGACGCACTGCTGCTTGCTGTCGCGCAGATCGGCCGATACCTTGCCGGCCTCGAGATGAACGTCCTGCGCCATGAAAGACTTGGCGCCGTTGTGACACTTCAGGCACAGCTCGTTCCCGAACGGCGCCGGCATCTTGATCGGCAGCTTGTAGGTGCCGGTGTTGTATTTCCAGACGTGCCGGAGTCCGGTGAGCTTGGCCTCGAACGTCCCATGGATGCCGTAGTTGGCGTGACAGCTGTAGCACTCGGTTCCGACCATCACGCGGTGCTGGAAGTGCAGCGCCGCGAGCGACTCGCTCTTCGCGTTGTGCAGGTCGTCGATGTACGGCTTCATCGTCAGGTGGCACGTGCCGCAGAACCTGACCTCGGTCGCGTACTCCAGCGTCGCGAACTGGCCGGTCGCGAGCAGGAAGAGCGGAAGGACGGCGAGCGCAATCCCGTGGAACCAGAGCGCCGTGCCTTCTGCCTGCTGGCCGCGGTAGAGCACCCGCGAGGCGATGATGAGGACGAGGATCGCGGCGGACACCACCACCGACAGGGCGATCGCCCAGTCGAGCGCGGTCCCCCAGCGGACGGCTTCGTGGTCAGCGATCGCCGCCGCCTCGGCGGCGGCGGCGATGCTCGGAAACGTCATCCGGCTACTTCTTCAGGCTCTTGACGTACGCGACGACGTTCCAGACGTCCGACTCGCTCAGCTTCGGATACGAGGGCATGGCCTTCGACTTGCCGACCGCGCCGCCGCCCTTGGCGATGGCCTCGTACACCTGCTGGTCGTTCAGGTCCTTGAGCCCGCCGCCGCCGCCCTTGGTCCAGTCCGTGGGCTTGTCCTTCAGCTTCTGCCCCTGCGCGCCGTCGCCGGAGCCGCCGTCACCGTGGCACTTCGCACAGTCCTTCTTGTAGATCTCGGCACCCGCCTTGGCGTCGCCCTTGCCCTGGGCGAACGCGCCCGCCGTCATGCCGACCACGAAGGCGCCGGCGAGCATCGCTACCGTCCAACCGGATCGCATCATTGGAGCCCTCCTCGATTCGTCACCGCTTGATCCGCGGCGTCGTGCTTTCGACGCCGAACAGTTCGTTGTTCTTCAAGTAGAAGCGCTCCAGCTCCAGCGCGTTGAAGGGCCGGGCGCCCAGACGGTTCGAGATCCCGATCTGGTTCCCGCTCTCGTCGTTCGGCCGGTCACGGTGATACCCCTCGGCGATCGAGACCGCGGGACCCCACGTTGGCATCCACGCGATCATCTCGGGCATCGGCGCCGGGCTCCAGCCGATGTGGTTGGGCACGCCGGCGTCGATCAGCCGGATGACCTTCACGCCGTTCTTGCCGTCGGCGACGTACGCGTACTGGCCGGCGTAGGTCGCCGCGATCGTGACGCCCGTCGCGTCGTTCATCTTGCCGCCCGCGTCGTAGAACGACGGCCGGCCCGGCGCCTCGGCCTTCTCGATGTCGACGATCGCGAGCCCCTGGGCGCCCGCCGCGACGTACGCGTACGTCCGCACGAGGTAGATGTCCCGCGCGTCGGCGATCGCCACGCGCGCCGACGTCACCCGCGGCCGATCCACGCGCGTGACGTCCACGACCTTCATGCCCTCGCGGTCCACGACGAACGCGTAGCGGAACTGGACCTGCACCGCGCGCGGCTCGACGAGCCCCGGCGCGCCGAGCGTCGCGACCAGGCGCGGCGCGGTCGGCTTCGAGATGTCGACAATGTTGAGCCCGCTCTTCGCGGACACGATGTACGCGTGGTTGCCCGCGATCGTGATGCCCTGGGCGCCGACCAGCGCGCCGCCGCCGTCGAATGTCGTGGCCCGCTCGATGAAGTTGTTCGTCGGATCGCCGTCCATGAACGTGTTGACGTCGACCACGATGAGCCCTTCCTCGGCGTCGGTCACGAACGCGTAGCGGAAGATAGGTGAGACCGGCTGCTCGAGGTTCTCCGGCCGCGACTTCCGGCTCAGGTCCATGGGGTTGTTGGCCGCCAGCGCCACGGCGGTCGCGTTCCGGGACTTCACCTGGACCGTGTTGCCGAGCGGCGAGAACGCCGCCGGGATGATGCGCTGCGCCTGCGACTTGTTGGCGATGAGCGCGATGTCGAAGACCTTGAGCCCGCCCGGGCCGTCCGCCACGAAGATGAACTCGCCGCGGCGCACGATCGACCGGGCGTTCCGCGTCATGGCGCGGTACGACTCGCCGAGCTTGCGGTCCGCGGCGACGAACTTCTCATAGTCTTTCGGATAGGAGACCGAGTGGAGCCAGCTGCCGATGACCGGCTTGGGCTCGTAGCCGTCCGCGACGCGGACGCCTCGCACACCCGCCGAGCCCTCGGCGACGTAGACGAAGTCGCCCATGAAGTTCGAGCCGTTGTTGCCGAAGCCCAGCACGCCCGCGAGCCAGGCGTTGTTGTCGTTGGCCTTCGAGACGTGGCAATCCTCGCAGTCGCGTGACTGCCGGCTCCGGATGGTGTGGGGCGGGTTCGGCGTATACGCGAAGCCCGAATAGCCAGGCGAGGAGATCGTCGGCTGCTCGTGGACCGCGACGTTGCGCCCGCGGTCGAAGAGCGTCACGAAGACCGGGTTGGCGGGCCGGAACGGCGAGATCTTGTTGCCCTGCCTGACGCCGCTGATCCCCATCATGTTGTTGTCGGGGCGCAGCAGCTGCGGGTAGTAATCCACGTACACGCGCGTCGGGTCATAACCGACGTGGATCTCCGAGGTCTTCGTGTTCACCTTCACCGAGAGGTGGCAGCCGTAGCAGCCGCTGTTCCACGACGCGTGGCACGACGAGCACTCCATCTTCTCGTTCTGGTGTGCCAGAGTCTTTTCGTCCGTCACGGGCCCCTGGCTGCCGTCCTTGCGCAGCGACATGGCGCGCGCCGCGCGGGGGTTGTAACCCGGGCTCTGGGGGTTGATCGAGTCGACGACCTGCTTGACCTCCCAGGCCAGCCCCTCGGTCATCTTGGAGTTCTGGATGACCTTGCCGCCCTTGCGCTCCATCCACGGCTTGCCGAAGGTGTTCTGCTCCTTCGTGAGATCCACGGGCTTGCTGAGCCCCGAGGTGACGAGCGTCGCGGCCTTGGACGGCGTCCCGTGGCAGTCCCAACAGCGGATCGCGATCGGGTCGCGCATCTGGGAGTAGATCTTGCCGTCCTCGCCGCCGTGCACGTCCTGGCGGCCGTGGCAGTCGATGCACTGCATCCCCTTCTCGAGGTGGATGTCCTTGAGGTGCAGCGCCTTCTGGAACTTGTCCGGGTCGGCGTCGGAGACGACCTTGTCGGCGTTGTCGAGCAGGCGGCCGTACCGGTCCCGGTGGTAGACGCGCACGAAGTGCCAGCGGTGGCCGTGGGCGTCGCTGAACTGGACCTTGTCCATCTCCTTGTTCTGGGTGAACAACTCGGCCATCACCGGAGTTCCGTCGGACGCGACCTTGTTCTTGTACGGCGGGTCGACGCCCAGATCCTTCCGGTCCGGGTCCCACCAGGGATAGCCCATCCCCTTCTTCACGACCGTGTCGTAGTTGGACTCCTGGTCCCACCAGAGGTAGCCCTGGTACATCCCGAGCGCGCCGTTGCCCTGGTGGTGGTGGCAGGTCATGCACTGCGAGCCCGGGACGCGGCGCGTGAACTGGTGCTTGATCGGGTGGCCGGGCTCGTTCTTCGGGATCGCCTTGTCGCCCGAGAAGGAGAAGCCCTTGTTGCCGTACTGCGCGAAGTGGGCGGAGTTGGCCGGCTCCCGGTCGCTCGCGTACGGCACGTGGCACGCGGCGCAGCCGCTCTGGCGGAAGTCGCCGCCGACGTCGTTCGGCCCCTGCAGCCACAGGCCCGGGTCGTTGAGCCGCGTCTTCTGCACCGCGAGATACACGCCGGAGATCTTGAACTCGGTGCCGCGGCCCCGCTGGGAGGCGCCGACGTTGCCGCGCTCGAGCACCCGGAAGTGGTCCCCGGGCGGCGTGATCTCCCACTTCGGCATCGGCCAGAGCTCCTTGAGCACGCCGTTCTTCACGTCCTGCGCCGTGATCTCCCCGAGGCTCTTGATCCGCGCGGGCACGAAAATCGTCTTGCCGTCCTTCTCCACCGGCGCGAAGGCCTCGCCGTACATCGGGGTCTTCGAGGGCTCCTGGCCGTTGTTGTAGAGCCCGGCGTGGAACACCATCGGGTTCGTCGCCATGATCGAGCGCTTCACCGAATCGACGATGTCCTGGTGGCAGTCGCCGCAGACCTTGTCCGCCACCCGGAGGTCTGACGGGTTCATGAAGCGGATGAAGTCCGGGGACTCGAGGTTGATCGCCCCGTAGAGCGAGGACGGGTTGGCGGAGGTGGGAAAGAGCTTCTTGTGGCGCGGCAGCACGTGGGCCTTGTCCTTCTCGGCCTGGGCGCCGTCGCCCCCGTGACACTCGACACAGCCGAGGTCGACGTTGACGTGCATGGGCTCGATGCCGGCGTGGCAGCCCTCGCACGAGGCGCTCGAGGGCGTCTGCTTCTGCTGGGCCTGCGCGGCACCCGTCCGGAGCGCCGTCTCGGCGCCGAGCCACGCGCCGATCGCCACGAGCAAGGTCGCGAGACCAACCGCGACGACAGCGCCCGCCGTCGTACCCCTGCGCATGGACCTCGGCATCATCGAGCCCTCGCGACGATCAGAACGTGACGATCGCCCTGAGAATGAACTTGTACGCCCGCATTCCGTCGCCGAAGAGATCCTTGACGGCGCCCTCCGGGAAGAAGATGGCGCCGCCGCTGAAGAGGATCAGCTGCTCGTTGAGCAACGGCTTCCACGTCAGGCCGCCGTTGAACTCCTGTCCAACCTCCTTCGACACGTCGCGCCCCTTGAACTTCGTGTTCGCCGCGAGCGACGACGTGTTGTCGAACCGGACGTAGTCGTAGTTGACCTCGGCGGTCAGCTTCGGCGTGATCAGGATGTCCACGCCGGCGTTCATCGCCAGGACGCCCGGGTTGACGTATTGCGAGGTGGCGTTGGCGCCGCGCAGCGACGGGAAAATGCTGTTGCCGCGGAGCACCGTCGTGGCCCCGAGCTGGATCTTCTCGCCGAACAGGTAGCTGAACTGCCCGCCGCCGAAGTTCACGTTGTCGAAGGCCGAGTCGAAGCCGTTGGCGACATTGTCCCGCGGGTTCTTGTCGCCGGTTGCCCAGCCGATCGCGAACCTGGGATTCCAGTACTCGATCGGGTACGCGGCCTGGGCGAAGACGAAGCCCGCCTGGATGTACTGGCTCCTCTGGTTCGGCGTGTTGCGGGCGGTTGTGCCGGTCACGTAGTAGAAGGCGCTGTTGACGTTGACGCGATCGATGCGACCGTTCGTCGTGAAGCCCAGATAGAACGCGTCGACCGTCCCGCCCTTCACGACCCCGGGAGCCCGGTCGTTGCTCCAGACGAAGTTCGGCAGGATGTTGAAGCCCGGGAGGATGAAGTCGTCCCACTGGAGGCTGACGACCCCGATCCGATGGTCGCGGAGCTTGAACTCGTTGAGCGCCGAGAGCTTCTCCTTGTTCAGGCGCTCGAAGAAGGCGAAGTTCGTCTTGTACTGGTTGCGCGCGATCTCGCTGAAGAGGCGGAAGCCCGGCTGCACGTCGTTGTAGATGAAGCCGAAGAAGTCGGAGTTGAACCCCTGGAGTCCCGCGCGGGCGGACGTCGGATCGAACGTATCGCCGATCTCGAAGAGCTTGACCTCGCCGAACACCTCGTTCGGCCTGTAGTCGTCGCCGCACGCGTGATCGGTCGCGTTCAGGTCGCCGCAGCGCCAGCGGCCCACCCCCGACACCTTGATGGACCAGTCCTTGGGCGCGAAGACCGTGTCGCCGTGGAAGATCTCCGCGGCCAGGACGGTCGTGATCTGGTTGAACCAGTTGTGATCGTAGAAGGGAACGTTCCGGATCCGGTTGTTCTGGAAGTAGTCGAGGTTGCGCCTGACGTCGCTGAAGAAGTCGGCGGTCGCGGTCCCGGCGAAGAAGACCTTGTCGCCGAAGAGCGGATAGTCCCCCTTCAGCAAGTTCGGCGCGTACGGATCGTAGAGCGGGCTGCGGGGGGCCAGGCCGAGGCCCTGGGGCTCGAGCCGCCTCCAGCGGTCGGCATCCGCGATGATGTCGGGCGGGGGCGCGGGCTTCGCCTCCTCCTTCTTCTGGGCTTGGGCGAGGAGCAGGTCCTTCCCGTCCTGCAGCGCCGGAGCGGGGGTGGTTTCCCTGGCGCTGGAGAGCTCCTGCCCGAAAACGCGGTTCGGCATGACGGCGAACCCCGCTGCGAGCAGCGAGGCGACTACGACGACGCAGCGCGCGGTCGGCGGTCTCACTATATGAAGTCCCAGATGAAGTCCCAGGGACTTCGGACATTAGCCCGATGCCGGGCCCTCTGTCAACAGAGACCTCCCGCTCGGGCCGGCAGCGCGCGCGGCGCGCGAGCGAGGCCGACATCGGGCTCGGTCCGACCATCGGCTGATTGCACCGGTCACGCAGGCGGTCTATCATGCGCCCCGACCGCGACACGGCAAACGCCGGGTTCCGGCCGAGGAGGCAGCGATATGGGTGGGATCGGGGCTTTCCGGTGGCTCACGGTCGTCGGAACGGTCGTCGGCCTGGCCCTCGGGACCGGGACCGCCGCGGACGCGCAGAAAAAGACCCTCGTCGTCGCGCTCAACCAGGACCCCGACATTCTCGATCCGACGCTGGCGCGGACGTACGTCGGTCGGATCATCTTCTCCCACATCTGCGAGAAGCTCTACGAGATCGACGCGGGGTTGCGCATCTCGCCCCAGCTCGCCGCGGCCATGCCCGCTATCACGGACGGCGGCAAGACCGTCACGATCAAGCTGCGCACGGGCGTCAAGTTCAACGACGGCACGCCGATGGACGCAGACGCCGTCAAGTTCTCCCTCGAGCGCCACAAGACGTTGGCGGGCTCGAACCGGGCGAGCGAGCTGGCCCCCGTGGACGCTGTCGAGGTCATCGATGCCCTCACCGTACGCCTGCGGCTCAAGGCGCCGTTCTCGCCACTCCTCGCCCAGCTCACCGATCGGGCCGGCATGCCGCTCTCGCCGACGGCGGTGAAGAAGCTCGGCGACAACTTCGGCACCGCGCCCGTCTGCGTGGGGCCCTGGCAGTTCGCCGAGCGCGTCCCGCAAGACAGGATCGTCGTGGAGAAGTCGTCTCACTACTTTGATCCGTCGCAGGCCAAGTTCGACAAGGTGATCTTCCGCATCATCCCCGACGACAACGTCCGTCTCGCCAACCTGCGCTCGGGCGATATCGACGTCATGCACATGGTCAGGCCGAGCGACGCGACGGCCGTCAAGCGCGAGGGCAAGTTCGAGCTGTCGAACGTGACGGGCCTGGGCTATCAGGGCATCACGATCAACCTGCGCAACAAAACGGGCAAGCAGAACCCGCCGGGCGACCTCGGCACCCCGCTGGCGAACGACCCGCGCGTGCGCGAGGCGTTCGAGCTCTCCATCGACCGGGAGGCGCTGAACCAGGTGGTCTGGGACGGGCTCTACACGCCGGGCTGCACGCCGATCCCGCCGATCAGCGTCTTCGCCGACAAGACGCGCAAGTGTCCGGCACGCGACGTGGCCAAGGCGAAGAAGCTCCTGGCGGAGGCCGGGCTCGCCGGCGGCTACGCCTTCGAGATGACGGTCATCAACAATCCCGGCGAGCGGCGGGTGGGCGAGGTGATCCAGCAGATGGCGCGCGAGGCCGGCTTCAACATCACGCTGCGACCGCAGGAGTTCGCCTCCGCGCTCAAGGACGACGACGACGGTAAGCTCCAGGCGTTCCAGATCGGCTGGAGCGGTCGCGTGGATCCCGACGGCAACATCCACATGAACCAGACGTGCCGGCGGGGCGACTCCGGGAGCCTCAACGCCACCCACGCCTGCGACGAGAAGATCGACGCGCTGCTGAACCAGGCGCGCGAGATCAGCGACGTGGACCGGCGGCGGGCGCTTTACCGCGAGGCCGTCGACATGTTCACCGCGCGGCGCAACATCATCTACATCTATCACCTGAGCTACATCGTGGCCTTCCCGAAGAATTTCAAGGGGTACAAGGCGATCCCCGACGGTCTGATCCGGATCAAGGGGACCTCCTGGAACTGACCCGCTAACCGGCCGTGCTCGAGTTCCTGATCCGGCGGGCCGCGATCTCGGTCGTGACCCTGTTCGTGATCAGTCTCGTCGTCTTCACGGGCGTTCGGATGATCCCGGGCGACCCGGCGCGAGTCATGGGCGGCGCCGAGGCCGACGCGGCCGGGATCGAGGCGATCCGCGCGAAGTACGGGCTGAACGACCCGGTCCCCGTCCAGTATCTCCGCTGGGCCGCGCTCGCGCTCCAGGGCGACCTCGGCCGGTCGATCCGCACGCGCGACCCGGTGATCAAGACCGTGGCGCAGAAGCTGCCGATCACCGTCGAGCTGGCGTGCCTCTCGGTGCTCATCGCGGTCGCGATCGCGATTCCCGCCGGCGTACTGGCGGCGGTGCGCCGCAACACCGCATGGGACGTCGTGGCGAGCGCGGCGTCCCTCGGCGGCGTCTCGATCCCCAACTTCTGGCTCGGGATCATGCTGATCCTCTTCTTCTCGGTCCGGCTCGGCTGGCTGCCCGCCTCCGGCTTCGTGTCGTTCTGGGAGAGCCCCCTGGCCAACCTCCAGCGCATGCTCATGCCGGCGTTCGTGCTCGGCACGGCTCTCGCGGCCGTGCTCATGCGCCAGACCCGGAACGCCATGATCGAGGTGCTGAGCGCGGACTACATCCGGACGGCGCGCGCCAAGGGACTGGCCGGGCGGTCGGTCGTCTTCCGTCACGCGATCCGAAACGGGCTCATTCCCGTCGTGACGATCCTCGGGCTGCAGATGGGCGCCCTCATGAGCGGTGCCGTGGTGACGGAGCAGATCTTCGTCGTCCCCGGCTTCGGGCGCCTCATCGTGGAGGCGGTGTTCACGCGCGACTATCCGCTCGTGCAGGGCGTCGTGCTCATCACGGCGAGCTCGTACGTCCTGATCAACCTCGCCGTGGACGTCTCCTACTCGCTGCTGAACCCGCGCATCCGGATCAGGGGGGCCGCCGGTGAGCCCTGAGGCGGCGCCGGCCGGAGCGCTGCGGCGCCGCTGGCAGCGCATGCTGCGGCGGCCGGCGTCGGTCGCGGGCCTCGCCGTCGTCCTGGTCTTCATGGGCCTCGCCGTCGGCGCGCCGTGGATCGCGCGCGCCGACCCTCTCCGCACCGACTGGGCCGCGGTCCGCAAGGCGCCCTCGTGGGCGCACCCGTTCGGCACGGACGATCTCGGGCGCGACAATTTCGCGCGCGTCGTTTGGGGAAGCCGCATCTCGATGCAGGCGGGCGTGTTCTCGATCTTCCTGGCGATGGCGCTCGGCGTGCCGGTCGGCCTGACAGCCGGATTCTATCGGGGTGCGCTCGACCAGATCATCATGCGGCTCACCGACGCCTGGCTGGCCTTTCCGTTCCTGATCCTCGCCATCGGTCTCGTGACCATCCTGGGCCCGTCGCTCACGAACGCCACGCTGGCGATCGGGCTCGGCGCCACGCCGACCTACATCCGCCTGACGCGCGGACTCACGCTCTCCACCAAAGAAGAGGACTACGTGCACGCGGCCCGCGCGCTCGGGGCGGGCGACCTCCGGCTGATGCGACGCCACGTGCTCCCGAACATCTTCAGCGCGATCCTCGTCCAGGCGACTGTGTCGATCCCGACCGCGATTATCGCCGAGGCGGTCCTGTCGTTCCTCGGGCTCGGCGTGCAGCCGCCGGCGCCCTCGTGGGGCACGATGCTGAACGCGGCGCAGCAATTCCTGGACTCGGCGCCGTGGATGGCGTACTGGCCCGGGCTCGCGATCTTCTCGCTCGCGCTCTCCTTCAACCTCGCGGGCGACGGCGTGCGCGACCTGCTCGATCCCAAAGACTACTGAGGCGGCCGCGATCCTCGGCGGGGTGTTCTTGACTCTCTGTCCTCGCGGGGCTAGCGTTGGCGCACTGCTCCGATCGTCCCCGGCCTGGCGCGCGGAGGGACCGGCATGAAGCTGTGGCCCGACCTCGGTGGCCCGCTGCTCACCGTGGGCGCGCTCGTGACGCTCGAGCTGCTCTCGGGGAGCGCGCTGTGGATCCCGAACCCGCCCGCCGTTCTCCTCCTCACGACCGTCTACTCGGCGTTCAGCGGCGGCCGCCGGGCCGGACTGATCAGTGCGAGCATCACCTGCGTTTATCTCGCCTACTTCTTCTCGGTCCCCGGCCAGCCCTTTCGCTACACCGACGAGAACCTCCGGCGCGCCGTCGTCTGGTTCGTCACCATCCCCCTGATGGCGCTGATGCTGATCAGCATGAGGCGCCGTACCGATCACGCCATGGACGAGATCCTGCGGCGCGAGCGGGATCACTCCGCGTCGCTGGCCGCGTCTCTCGCCGAGCGCACGCGTGCCGAGGCGTCGCTCCGTGCCCTCTTCGAGCGGAACCTCGCGGGCATCTTCCGCTCGCGCCACGACGGGCGCATCCTCGAGTGCAACGCCGCCATCGTCCATCTCCTCGGCTTCGCGTCCCGCGAGGAGCTCCTCGCGCGGAACGCGAAGGAGTTCTACGCGGATCCCGCCGACCGCGAGCGGCTCATGAAGCTGCTCCAGCCGGGCGTGATCGTGAGCAATCACGAGCTTCAGTGGCGGCGCGCCGACGGGGCGCTCATCTGGGTGGTCGTCAACGTGCGCGCGGTGGTCGAGGGCCCGTCCGTCTACCTCGAGGGGATCGTCCTCGACATCACCGACCGCAAGCGCGCCGAGGCCGGCGGGCGGGCCACGCGCGCCTGATCCCGGAACTCCCTGAGAAGGCAGGAGCGGCGGCGGCGCATGAGACGTCGGAGTCGTCGAACGACGTTACGGATGCAGGCTGTGCGGTCAGTCGCGCACGATCCGGTAGAGGACCCAGCCGCCCGGGTCTTGACCCCCGACGCGCTCGGCCCGCTCGAACAAGCTCGGCCTTCGGCGCGCACGAACAGGTGGATACTCCGCGAGAAGCGCAGACCGGCCCAACCGCACCGCCTCCGCGGGGGACGGCGCCTCGATGCCGTAGCGCGCCAGGATCCTCCGTCGCTCGTTGTAGAACTCCATCTGCCACATCATGCCGACCTCCTCGTGGCACTCGGTCGGGAATGGGTGGGAATTCCGAGCACGATGCGGACCCGGTGGGTCTTCGCGTCGGCGGCAAGGGGGATGCTCTTCGGACCGTCGAGCGGCACGCCGCCGACCGGTACGCCGTCGATCTCCACCGATGAAACGCCCCGGCTCACCCCCTGAGGATTCTCGACGACGATCTCGTACCGCGCGGAGTGATAGCGGAACGCGAGCGTGAAGCCCGGCCACGCGCGCGGGATGCACGGGTCGACCACGAGCCGCGTGCCGCGCAGCTGGAAGCCGAGGATCGACTCGAGCCCGGCCCGATACATCCACCCCGCCGATCCCGTGTACCACGTCCAGCCTCCACGGCCGACGTGCGGCGGCTCAGCGTAGACGTCGGCCGCGACGACGTAGGGCTCGACCCGGTAGCGGGCGATGTCGGCCGGTGTGCTCGTGTGATTGATCGGATTCAGCATCGCGAACAGCGCGCCCGCCTTGTCACCATCGCCGAGCGCGGCGAACGCCATCACCGACCAGAGCGCGGCATGGGTGTACTGGCCCCCGTTCTCCCGGACGACGGGCGGATATCCTCTAATGTAGCCGGGATCGAGGGCGGTGTCGTCGAACGGCGGCGTGAAGAGCAGCACGAGCCGATCACCGCGACGAACGAGGTGCCGGTCGGCCGCCGCCATCGCCCGCCGTCCCCGACCGTCCTCGGCGGCCCCGGAGAGCACGCTCCACGATTGCGCGATCGAATCGATGCGGCACGCGTCGTTCTTGGCGGAGCCGAGCGGCGTGCCCCTGGGCGTTCTGATGCTACGAGTTCTCACCCGGTAAGACTTCAACTGAGAGTTTAAGACTTTTAGCTGGGAATCCGGACCGACATTCCCGGCCGCCGCCCTGTCCACCGCCTTCCCCAGACAGATGGGCCGTGGCGGTGCTCGTGGGGTGAGAAGGCGATCCGGCGAGCTGTGATGCCAACCGCGACTCGCACGAATGGGGTGTCGAAGATTAGGACGGCGTGGGCATCGGGAACCGGTAAGGGTGAATCAGCGCCGCGACGGGCCTCTACTACCGGATGGTCCGGTCCCCGCGGCGGGCCTGCGCGGCGACGCCGACCAGGTGATTCAGGTACTCCAGCTTCATCGGTTTCGGGACGTAGCCAGCGGCCCCGTTCTGTAGGGCCTCGACCGCCAGAGCGCCGTCCGGGCTCCCGGTCACGATGAAGATGGGAATGGTCGAGTCGGCCTGTCGGATATGCCTCAGCACGTGCACGCCCTTGATGCTAGGCAAGTGGAGATCCAGGAGGATCACGTCGGGACGGCCTCGCCCCAGAGCAGCGAGCGCCGCGAGCCCGCTCGATACGGTCTCGACGGCGTGCCCGCACTCTGTGAGGTACGCGCTGATCCCTTCGACGAAGCCCGCGTCGTCGTCGACGAGCAGCACCCGTCGAGTCCGGTTTTCCCCTCGAGACTCCTCGCGGGCCCCGCTCATCGCGATATCTCCCCGGTCAAGGAAGTTCATGGAGCTGCGCTATCCCACCACCCGACGGGTAGTGCAAGGGGCGGTCCACAAGGGGACCCCAGAAATTCTTCCGGAATCAAAGGGCTTTAGAGAACAGGGGACGCAGGTCGATCCAGCCCCATGGACGCAAATCATCCAGCGAGCGCGTCAAGGCGGTGAACCTGTGACCGGCGGACCCAAGAGAGCGCAGGCGCGTGCCGGCGCCGCCGTTGAGCTGCCAAACCCGATTGGCTCGAGCCACCACCATGAAGTCAGCAGCCAACGACAAGTGTCAAGCGAACGCAATCGTTGACCCCGTTCCGAACGTAATCCCGACCCCCTCCTCATCGGACCGCTTGGGTCGCCATTAGGGTTCGAGGGGCGGCGCGCTGTGCAGCCGAAGCCCAGGCCTTCCGCTTTTGGCGGAGCCGGTAGCTCTCGCCCTGGACCATGATCGTGTGGCTGTGATGCAGCAGCCGATCGAGGATGGCGGCCGCGATGACGTCGCCGCCGAAGACCTGCCCCCACTGCATC
>JBOHQB010000051.1:0-5555 GCA_050731995.1 Candidatus Rokuibacteriota bacterium | reverse complement strand
CCCGTCGCGGAACTCGACGTCGTCTTTCGCCACGCTCATCAGGTGCGCCGCGTACTCGACGAGCTTGGCCTTGAGCTTGCGCGCCGCGAGCGCGACCGCGCTCGTGCCGACCGAGCCGAAGCGGCTGGAGTAGGTGCCTGACGAGATCGACCAGACGCGCGTGAACGTGTCCATCTCGTCGACGACCGTCACGTCCGTGGGGGTGAGCCCCAGCTCGTCGGCGACGATCTGCGAGACGACCGTCTGGTGGCCCTGTCCCTGCGGTGTCGTGCCGAGGATCGCGATGACGCGGCCGAGCGGGTCGATCTTGAGGGTCGCCGAGTCCACGGCGCCCGACTTCGGCAGGTACTCGGGCTTGGCGCGGAACTGCGGGTCGAGCGCGGTCGCGACGTAGCCCATGTTCGACACGGACGGGTCCACCGCGAGCGCCAACCCGATGCCGACGTGGCGTCCCGCGGCGCGCGCTCTCACCTGCTCCCGACGCAGCTCGTCGTACCTCGCCAGCGCCAGCGCCTTGTCGAAGGCCTTGGGATAGTCGCCGCTGTCGTAGAGCCCGCCGGTGGGCGTGCGGTAGGGCATCTGCTCCGGCGCGACCAGATTTTTGCGTCGCACCTCCACGGGATCGAGCCCCAGCCTTTCCGCAAGCCGGTCGATCATCCCCTCCGTCTCGAAGTACAGGTGCCCGCACGCGTAGCCGCGGTTCGGACCCGTGAGGCTCTTGTTGGTCATGACCACGGAAGCGTCGACCTCGAGATTCTGAAAGCGATACGGCCCGACGAAGTTCCCGGTCGGACGGAAGCTGCAGCCCGGCTCCGGGCTGCGGATGTAACCGCCGACGTTATCCAGCCAGCGGAAGCGCATGCCCAGAATGGTTCCGTCCTTCTGCGCCGCCAGCTCGCGGTACGCGATCCGGTCCGTTCCGCTCGAGGACGCGAGCAGGTGCTCGCGGCGGTCCTCGATCCACTTCACGGGCACGCCCGTCTTCATCGCGGCGAGCCCGATCAGCGCCATGTACGGGTAGATCGACGACTTGATGCCGAAGGAGCCGCCGATGTCGGGCGGCACGATGAAGCGGAGCCTGTTCTCCGGGAGCTGGAGCACCCGCGCGGTGAGCGGGTGCATGATGAACGGCCCCATGAAGTTCGACCAGATCGTCAGCACGCCGTCGAGGTCGTCCCAGCGCGCGACGATCCCGTAGGTCTCGATCGGCGTGGAGGCGTACTTCGGGAACTTGAAGCGCTCCGTCACGACGATGTCGGCCTCGCCGAACGCCCGGTCGGGATCGCCGTACACCAGGCGGCGATGGCCGGCGAGGTTGGTGCCGATGGCCTCGTGCAGGACGGGCGCCGAGGGCTCGAGCGCCTTCTCCGGATCGACGACGGCCGGCAGCGGCTCGTAGTGAACGACGACGGCCTCCGCTCCGTCTTCGGCGAGGTAGCGATCCCGCGCGACGACCACGGCGACGGGCTCGCCGACGAAGCGGGCCTTGTCCGTGGCGGCGGGATAGTAGTGGACGGGCGCGGTCACGCCGACGCCGAACGGCTTGCACGCCTTGAGGACGTCGGCGCCCGTGACGACGCCGACGACGCCCTCCATCGCGAGCGCCGCCGCCACGTCGTAGCCTGTGATCCGCGCGTGGGGGTGCGGCGAGCGCACGATCGCCGCGTGATGAACGTTCGCAACCGGCGGGTGGTCGTCAATGAAGGTGCCGCGCCCCGTCAGCAGGCGCGCGTCCTCCACGCGCTTGACGGGCCGGCCGATCCAGGATTGCGGGGTCATAGTGTGCGGAGCGCCGACACCGTACCGCTAAGCGCAGGATTTGTCACCTGGCCAGCGGATGCAGCACATCGTTCGCATAACCGACGTCAAGGCGCTCGCCCTGCCAGAGAGGTAACGATGTCCGCCCGTTGATGTGCAGGCCTTGCGCTTCGTGCGTGGCCCGCAGCGCGCGGACCGGATCGTCAGGTACCAAGGCCGGCGTCGGGACGTCGGGCAGGGCTTGGCCGTCAGGCCGCTGAAATCTGAGCTCGCCGTCGAGTTGTCGGTCCACCTGGTAGCCTTCCTCGTGCACGGCGCGGTGGTGGCGGCGACAGAGTAGCGCGAGATTCGACAGCGTGGTGGGGCCGCCGTGAGCCCAGTGATGGATATGATGTCCCTGGCTGAACGACGACAGCCCGCACCCCGGGAAGCGGCAGCCGCGGTCTCGATGCTGCAACGCTCGGCGCAAGGCGGGCGGGATGGTCCGCGTTCGCGCGCCGACCTCCGTGACCCGGCCGTCCGGATCGTGGCGCATCAGCACCCGGGTTGCGTCGCACGCCAGGCGCTGGGACGTTCCAGCTGGAACGCGCATCCCGTCCTCGGGGACCGACTGGCCGGGCCGATCGGGGTCTGCCAGCACCGGGGCATCGATGTGGACCACGACCTGGTAGCGCTCCGCCGGGGCCCCGGGATCGATGCCATGGTGGAGGGCGGTCTCGGCGAGGAGCGCCAGGGCGTCAGCCTGCTGCTGGGCCATGGTGGGGGCGTCCATCGAGGGTATGCCGCTCCCAGACGTTCCCGCGGAAACGTTTTCGTCTGCTTTCTGATACAGCGCCTCGCGGGCCGCGGCCAGCGCCTGGACGAGCACGGCGCCGACCTCCGGCTCGAGCCGCCCCCGCACGACCACCATGCCGTCTTCGTCCTGATACACGTGCAAGGCCCGGCTCACGTGGCGCTTGGCGGTCTCCTGCGCTTCCGCCTTCCGGTCCATACGGCGCCAGCCGCGGACGATGCGCTCGACGTGCTCCGCGGTGCCGGCCCTGCCGACCGCGAGCAGCCGCTCCTCGGTCTCCGGCGTGGCGACGCGCGTTAGGGCCCGGACCTTCGCATACGACAGTTCCCCTCGGGCGAGAGCCTGGGCCAGCAGCGGGAGCGTTCCGAGCGCCCTCGCCACCCGGACCTTCTCGCGCGCGGCGCCCGGGTCGAGCCCCACGCGCCACGAGAGCCACGCGGCGCAGGAACGGAAGCCGTGGCCCCAGCCGCCGCGTTCATCGAAATCGCGAATCAAATCGAGCAGGCGGGCGGTGGCGGCGTCGAGGTGCGCCGAGAGCTCGGCGATCTCTTCGCCCAACCGTTCCAGCTCCGCGACGGGTTGCGGCGTGGCGAGGACGTGCAGTGCCTGACTAACCATGGCGAGTCCTCCATTCACTGGAGCGACTCTACACCCCGTTTTTCGAGCCTCCTGCGAGGGCCAACACGAGGCGATCCTGACGCAACCCTCGATTTTTCTCTGCCGGTCCACGAACAGCGATCAGCGAGCGTCGGCGAACCTCACAAGCGGTATTTGCGCGGCACCGGCGATCGAATACCGTTCGCATCGCGCACGGCTGTCAAGCGCAAACTGTGTTCTTCGTTCACAATCGTCCGTCATGGCAGCGTGAGTGCGATCAGATCCTCGGGGATGCTCGCGCCTCCGACCGCGAACACCACGTGCTGCTTGCCGCCGGCCATGTACGTCATCGGCGCGCCGCTCGCGGCCGTCGGCAGCAGGACTTCGGCGGACAGCCGCATCAGACTGTCAAGCAAGTCACGCTCTTCTCGACCTATGCTGAGAATCGTGCGGCGGGTACACTACTGAATCGCGAGGGGGTGATGCCTACATCGCAGCCCTTGAGCAGGACAATCTGCCGGTCCCTGAAGAGCGCGTCGAGACGCTCGTCGTCACAGTGTGACCAAGCTCCCGGAGTGAGCGTCTTCCTGGAACTTCTCTAGATCGCCGAGTAGCCGCCGCTGACACTGATCGTCTGCCCCGTCACCCAGCCCGCGTGCTCGGACGCGAGGAACGCGACGAAGGGGCCGATGTCCTCGGGTCGGCCCAGGCGGCGGATCGGATACGAGGCGAGGATCTTCTCGCGGTTCTTCTCGAGCCACTCCTGATCCACGTGCCCGGTCTCGATCCAGCCGAGCGCGAGCGCGTTGACGGTGACGTTGTGCCGTCCCAGCTCCTTGGCGAGGGTCTTCGTGAGCGAGAGCACGCCGCCGCGCGCGCCCGCCGAGATCGCCAGCCTCGGCTGGCCCACGCGCGCCGAGTCGCCGACGATGGACACGATCCGGCCCCATGTCTGCGCGGCCATGCGCCGGCCCGCCGCGTGACAGCAGTTGAGGACGCCGCCGAAACAGACGTCGATCTGGCGGCGCCACTCGTCGGGACTGGTATCGAGGAAGAGCTTCTGCTCGAGGTAGCCCGCGTTGTTGACGAGGACGTCGAGGCGGCCGAGCTCCCCGACCACAGCGTCCACCATCCGCTCGACCGACGCGTAGTCGGCGACGTCGGCCCGCCACGCGCGCGCCCGGCCGCCCGCGCGCGTGATGTCCGCAACGAGCGCATCGGCCTCGACCGCGGAGCCGAGATAGTTCACGGCGATCGCCGCCCCCTCACGGGCCAGCGCCAGCGCGATCTCGCGGCCGATGTCACGGGCGCCGCCGGTGACGAGCGCGACCTTGCCCTCGAGCCCGAGGTTCATCTACGGCTCCTTCGCGCGCTCGAGCAACCGAAAGAGCCGCTCGGGCGTGAGCGGAAGCTCGGTGACGACGACGCCGAGCGGGGCGAGCGCGTCGGCGATCGCGTTGGCGATCGCGGCCGGCGCGCCGATGGTCCCACCCTCGCCCGCGCCCTTGAAGCCGCCCAGCGTCGTCGGCGACGGGCGATCCAGGTGGACGACCTCGATCTCCGGCACCTCGGACGCCGTCGGCACCAGATAGTCCATGAGGCTGCCGGTCAGGAGCTGGCCGCCTCCGTCGTAGACGACCTCCTCCAGCAGCGCCGCGCCGATCCCCTGCGCGGCGCCGCCGACCGCCTGCCCATGAACGACGAGCGGATTGATGACCCGGCCGCAGTCCTCGGCGATGACGAGCCGGCGCAGCCGGATCCCGCACGTCGCCGGATCGACCTCGACGACGGCGATGTGCGTGGCGTTGGACGTCGTGCCGAAGTACGGATCGTAGAAGCGCGTGGCCTCGAGCCCCGGCTCCATCCCCTTCGGCAGACGTCGCGCGCCCGCGTAGGCCGCCTGCGCAATGTCGCGGAACGTGACGGCGCGCCCGGCGGCGCCGCGCACGCTCACGCTGCCGTCGGCCACCTCGAGGTCGGCCGCGGAGGCCTCGAGCAGGTGCGCGGCGATCGCGACGATCTTCTCGCGGAGCGCGCGTCCCGAGAGGATCGCGGCGCCACCCGCGAGGACGGCGGACCGGCTCGCGTAGGTCCCGGTGCCGTGGGGGGAGGCGGCGGTGTCGCCCTCGACGACGCGGACGTCCTCGAAGCGGCAGCCCAGCTCCGAGGCGACGACCTGCGCGAGCGTCGTCTCGTGGCCCTGGCCGTGGCATGCGACGCCGAAGGTCGCGGTCACCGTGCCGCCTGGATCCACGCGCAGCGTCGCGGCCTCGGCGCCCGCCGCGAGCGCCGAGCCCGGCGAGGCCGGGATCGCCGAGCCCACGCCCGTCAGCTCGACGTACGAGGCGACGCCGATGCCGAGCCGGCGCCCCTCGCCGCGCGCGCGCTCCTGCTCGGCGCGCAGGCC
>JBOHQB010000050.1:0-1576 GCA_050731995.1 Candidatus Rokuibacteriota bacterium | reverse complement strand
TCAGGGCGCACCGGGAGCGCCCCGCGGCGTGAAACCTTTGGAAAGGCGAGCGGGGCGGAGGAAGGACAGAGGCGCAGGGGGGGAAACCCTCGCGCGCTCGGCGGCGAGGAAGGCATAGGCCGCGATGCATAACGCGCCATGATGATGGAAGCCGCGCCAGCCCCGGCCTTCGAAATGATCGAGCCCAAGTTCGTCCTTGAGTTCCTGATAGTCGCGCTCGATGCGCCAGCGCAGTTTGGCCAGGCGGACGAGATCCGCGAGGGGGGTCGGCTCCGGCAGGGTCGAGAGCCAATACTTGGTGGGCTCGGCGTCGCCGCGCGGCCACTCGATCAGCACCCACTCTGCCGGCCGCGGCGCCGCGCGCTGCTCGTCGCGATGCGCCGGCCGCACACGCAGGCGCGCGAAGCGGGAGCGCATCCCGCCGCGCGTGCCGTCGCGCCATGTCACCGTCCGCCACGCCGTCGCCGGCAGCGCGCTGGCCAGGTACTTGAGACTCCGCGGGGTGTGCATCGCGGTGCGCCGCACGCGCGTGGGCGGCCGGCCGCGGCCCTTCCATCGCTTCGGGGGCCGCGGCCCCGCCCCGGGCGACCACGCCGTCGTCTCCTTCTTCACGCCGACGACGTACGTCAATCCCGCGGTCGTGAGGGCGTCGCGAAACGCCGTCGTGTCGCCGTAGCCGGCATCCGCGACCACGGGACCGCGCGGCACGTCCTCGGCGTGCACCGTGCGGATCTGCTCGAGCGCGATCTGCCACTTGGGCTGGAACGCGATCGTGTCGGGCACCCCGGCGGCCCGGCGACGACGGCGGTCCCGCGCCCAACTCTCTGGCAGGTAGAGCTGATAAGCGACGGGCACGCTCACGGCCTCGTTCGCGATCGATACGCTCACGGCCACCTGACAGTTGTCCTGTTTGCCCAGGACGCCGCAGTACTGCCGGGCCACGCCCACCGAGTGCTGGCCCTTCTTGGGAAACCCGGTGTCATCGACGATCCACGCGGCCACGGGCCCGTGTCGGACCAGGGCGGGCAGAACCCGGGCGCGCGCCACGCGCAGCACCGCGGCCGCCTCCCACGGCGCGTCGGCCACGAAGTGGTGCATCGATTGATGCCGCGACCGGACGTGGCGGGGATCGACCCGGGCGGCCATGGGCTCGACGCTCTTGCGCTCCCCGGGCAGGCACAGCCCCGTGACGTAGGCGCGCAGGGGCTCATGGCGATCCCGGTGGCCCAGCACCCCGGCCAGTTCGTTCACATAGGCGGCGAAACGGTCGGCGCGCGCGGACTCGGTGGTTGGCATACCTCGAGCGTCGCAGCGTCTGCCATGATTTCCCTAACTTTTCTAACACAGTCGTACTAGCAGCCTGCGGAAAAACTCGCAGGCTGCTCAAAAAGGTCCAGATGCGAGGCGGCTCGGCTCCAACGGAGCAGGCCGTCGAGAAGGGTCCAGATGCGAGGCGGCGAGCGCCGCGGCACCGCGAGGCGATGCACCGAGCGCGGTCTCTGACCGGAGAATACGCTAGGGGGGCCCTCGCGCGGCCCCCTAGTACGACTGTGTTAGAAAAGTTAGGGAAATCACG
>JBOHQB010000049.1:0-14612 GCA_050731995.1 Candidatus Rokuibacteriota bacterium | reverse complement strand
CGCTCCTGGGGCGCTCGATCGCGGTCGGCATCAACGATGGCGAGCTCGTGCTGGGCCGGTTCCAGTCCATCATCTTCGCCGAGCTCGACGGCCCGCGGAAGCGCGAGATCACCGTCCAGCTCATCGGCGAGTAGCCGCGAAATTAGCCTAACATCAGCAGGTCGGCGGTTCAGGTGCCGGTGAGAACTGGCCATGACGCTCGAGAGTTCGAGCTGATCCGACCGGCGACGGAGCCGCGTGGCCACTCGGTCCCGGCGGCGATGAGCCAGGCTTCCATCCTTGCGACGCTGCGGACCGGCGCGGCCGCCGATGCCGGCGGCCTCGCGCCGTCCTGGCTGCGCTCCGGTCGTTGGCTCGCGTTGCTGGTGTTCGCCTTCTATCTCGGCCTGTTTCTTATGACGCTCCGCTTTGCCCCCCTCAGCCCGGTGGCCAGCGTCGACGAGCAGCTGAACTACTATCAGATCGCCCGGAGCTTCGTCAGGTACGGCTTCCTGAACTCGGGCCTCCTGCAAGATTTGTCAACGAGCTCGAACGCTGCCCACCACCCCTACGTGTACGACCACATGCCGCCCGGCCCCGAGATCTTCATCGCGCTGTTCTTCAAGGCGTTCGGTGAGCAGTTCGCGTTGTTGCGTCTCGTCTTCGCGATGTTGTTCTTGCTCGGCATGGTGTACTTTTTTCGCTTCGCCCGGTTGATCTTCGAGCGACAGGGGCTCGGCGGCGAAGGCTACGCGGTGCTCTTCCTCAGCGGCGGCCTCGTCCTCCACACCATGGATCATCCCGCCCACAGCCTGTCTCCGTTCTTCGCCTTTTTCCCGATCGTGGCCCTCGATCGCTATTACCGCACGGGGAAGCGGCGCCATTACTCGCTGGCGGTCGTCGCGATCCTCGCGGCATCGATGTACACCGTCACCACCGTGTTCGTCAGCTTGCTCATCGGCTGGGCGATGCTGTCGGCCCTGCGCCTGGTCCGCATCGACCGTCGGCACCTCGCCGTGTTCGTGGCCGTGGGGGTCTCCGGGATCCTTCTCCACCTGCTCCAGGCAATGCTGTTCCTCGGCCCGGCGGTCTTCTTTCAAGAGTTGAGCATCACGATCTCAAATCGGGTGTTCGGTGTGCCGTCCGCGGATGCCGTCACGGCCTTCTACCGCACGCATGACATCGTGCTGAACGGCCTCCACAGTGTCGACCCGTCCCGGCTCATCAAGTCGCTGAATCAGTCGTTCCGCTTCCCGGGGCGCGCGTTCGTCGTCGTGCTGGGGGTGGTGCTGCTGCTCTGGCAGGCGGTCGGGCTGGTCCGCGTCCGTCGCGCGACAGGCGTGCCGCCGTCGGGCCCGCGCCCATCCTCGGGCGGCGCCCTCGGCTGGCTTGTCAAGCTGGCGCTCGCGATGACGGCCGTCATCGTCCCGACGTTCGTGATGTTTCCAGCCTATGCCGCAGACTATGGGCTGGGCGGACTGAACGAGCTCCTGCTCGCGATCGTCGCCACCGCCGTGGTGGCCTGTGCGGTGCGCGAGGTTGTCGGACGCGCGTCGAGCGCCTCACCGGTGCTGGAGCTCGTCGGTCGGGGATTGGTCGCGATGGCGCTGGTGGCGTCGCTCGCGGCGCTGGTGCGCACCCAGGCAATCAACCTGACCACGATCACACGCACGACGCTCGCGCCGAACCCCTACGCGGAGCTGGCGGCGATCGGCGAGCGCCTGCACGGCCGGATCGTCATGACCAATGCGTATCCGATCACCGCCGGCTTCTTCACCCAGGAAGCGAGCTTCGGCGGCTGCGGGCCGGCCGCCTTCGGTCCCGACGGGAGCGTCGATCCGTCGCGTTGTCACGCGGCCTTCATCAGGGGCTACGCGCGCACGACCCCGATCAGGCCGACCCACTTCCTCCTGTTCCGTGGCCTGTACGTCGACTTCTCCCGGTGTACCGGCGACTGTATCGACACGCTCTACCAGCGCGTGGCCGCTCACCACCCGCCGATCCTCGAGACGGGGCTGTTCACGATCTTTGCGTTGAAGGAGCGCTGAGGGAGTATGAGGCGAGCGAACGATCCGCGCGTCGAGCTGCTCTACGGCATGATGCGCATCCGGACGACGGAAGAAACGCTGGCCGATCTCTACAAGGAACAGGAGATGCGGACCCCGACGCACTTCTCCATCGGCCAGGAGGCCGTCGCCGTCGGCGTCTGCGCCGCGCTGTTGCGGAGCGACGTCGTCTATAGTGGCCACCGCTGCCATGCGCACTATCTGGCCAAGGGTGGCGACCTGGCCGGCATGGTCGCCGAGCTCTACGGCAAGGACACGGGCTGTTGCCGCGGGCGGGGCGGATCGGTCCACCTGAACGATCCGGCCGTCGGTGTCGTGGCCTCGTCGGCCATCCTCGGACAGACGATCGCCGTTGCTGCCGGATCCGCCCTCGCCTTCAAGCTGGACGGGTCCGAGCGGGTGGCGGTGACCTTCTTCGGCGACGGCGCCATCGAGGAAGGCATCTTCCACGAGAGCCTCAACTTCGCGGTGGTGAAGAAGCTGCCGGTTCTCTTCGTGTGCGAGAACAACGGCTACTCGACGCACACACGGCTTCCGGTCCGGCAGCCGGACGGGATCGCCATCCACGAGCGCGCGCGCTCGTACGGGATGCCGGCGCAGCTCGTGGATGGCAACGACGTCTTCGCAGTCTCTGCGGCGGCCCGGCACGCGGTGAGCGGGGTGCGCCGAGGGGAGGGGCCGTTCTTCCTCGAGTGCACCACCTACCGCTGGCGCGAGCACGTCGGCCCGCTCTGGGATTACGACAAGGGGTACCGCGCGCGTGAAGAAGTGGAGCAGTGGATCGCGCGCTGCCCCATCAAGCGAGCGCGGGAACGCTTGCTCGCCGACGGGATCTGCACAAACGACGACCTGAGCGCATTCGAGGCTGAGCTGCGGGCGGAGGTGGCGCGAGCGGTCGCCGCGGCGAAGGCCGCGCCGTTTCCGGCGGTCCAGGATCTCGTGCTCGGAACCTACTAGAGGCGTTGGCATGAGACGGCTCACGTACTGGCAGGCGATCAGCGAAGCCACGGTGCAGTGTATGGACGAAGATCCCGACATCTTCGTGACCGGCATCGGCGTCGACGACTTCAAGGGCGTGTTCGGCACGACGCTGGCCGCCTACCAGCGCTTCGGGAGCAAGCGGGTCTTCGACATCCCGAACTGCGAGAACGCCATGGCCGGCATTGCCATCGGGGCGGCGGCCATGGGGAAACGCCCGCTGGTGGTTCACCCACGGAACGATTTCATGTTCCTGGCCATGGATCAGCTCTTCAACCTGGCTGCCAAGTGGCGCTACATGTTCGGCACCGAGCGTGGCGTGCCGATCGTCTGCCGCGGCATCGTGGGGCGCGGATGGGGACAGGGCGCCACTCACTCCCAGAGCCTGCAGGCGGTGTTCGCGCACTTCCCGGGCCTCTACGTGGCGACGCCGGCGAGCCCCGCCGACGCCAAGGGGCTGCTCGTCAGCGCGCTCCGCGGCGACGGCCCGGTGGTGATTCTGGAAAATCGCGCGGTCTATGAGCTCGAGGAGGAGGTGCCGGAGGAGCCGGCCGCAATCCCCTTCGGCAAGGGGAAGATCGTGCGAGCGGGAAAGGACATTACGATCGTCGGGGCCTCGCTGATGGCCTACGAGGCCGAGCGTGCCGCAAAGGTCCTCGAGGATCACGGTGTCGACGCCGAGGTGATCGATCCCCGGAGCATTCGCCCCTTCGACGAGGCCCTCGTGCTGGAGTCGATCAAGAAGACCGGGCGCCTCGTGGTGGCCGACACCAGCTGGGCGTTCTGCGGCTTCGCGGCAGAGGTGGCGGCTGTGGCCGCCGAGAAGGGCTGGCAGGACCTCAAGGCCCCGGTGCGACGGGTGACGCCACCCGACTGTCCGGCCCCGGTTTCGAAGCCGCTGGAGGACGCCTTTCACCCTGGCCCGATGACGATCGTACGCGCCTGTCTCGAGCTCCTCGGGGGCAGCGGCTCCTCTGGGCGCCGCGTCTCGGACGTCCAGGCATCGTTCCACGGGCCGTACTGAGATGGAGCGTCGCCGTCGGGTGAGCATCTTCGTACCGGCCTACAACGAGGCGGAGCACCTCGAAGGAGCGATCCGCGACATCATGGCCGCGGCCGAGTCGACGCTCGAGGACTACGAGATCGTGCTGGTGGACGACGGCAGCACGGACGGCACGGCCGAGCTCGCTGACCGCCTCGCCCGGCAGCACCCCAAGGTGGTCGTCATCCACCACCCTCGCAACCAGGGGATCGCCGGCGGCTACGTCCACGCGCTGGAGCGGGCGCGATTCGAGTACTTCGGATTCCTGCCCGGTGACCGGGAGATCAGCCCGGCGTCCGTCAAGAACATCCTGGCCGCGGTCGGCAGCGCCGACATCGTCGTTCCGTATCACGGCAATCCGGCGGCGCGGCAGCGCCACCGGCGCGTGCTCACGTGGGTCTCGACCACCCTGGTGAACGGGCTGTTCGGGCTGCGCATGAGGTACTTCCAGGGACCGTGCATCTATCCGGCGTCACTCGCGCGAGCGCTTCCGAAGACCGCCGGGCATTTCTATTTCCTCACGCAGATGCTGGTGCATGCGATGCGGGCGGGTTACAGTCACGTGCACGTCGGGTTGACGCACCAGGAGCGGATGCACGGCCGCTCGAAGGCGATGTCGGCACGGAATATCGCGCGGGCCCTGAGAACGATCGCGGGGTTGGCGTGGGCGATTCACGTGCGGGGTGTCTCGCTTCGCGGGGAGGACCGAGTGTGACGGGCGCGGGGAAGACGGTCGTGGTGACGGGAGGCGCGGGATACGTCGGGGCCGTCCTGGTGCCCAAGCTGCTCGATCGGGGGTACGCGGTGCGCGTGATCGACCTGTTCCTGTTCGGTGACGACGTGCTCCCCAGCGGCGCGCCGGGTCTCGAGTGTGTCAAGGGAGACATCCGGGATCGTGAGCTGGTGAGGTCAGTGGTACACGGGGCCGACACCGTGATCCACCTCGCCTGCATCTCCAACGATCCCAGCTTCGAGCTGAACCCAGCGCTGAGCCGATCGATCAACTACGATTGCTTTGAGCCCCTGGTGACCATCTCCCGCGCCCAGGGTGTCCGGCGCTTCGTCTACGCCTCGACCTCCAGCGTCTACGGGGTGAGCGACGCGCCAGAGGTCACCGAGGAGCACCCGCTCGTTCCGCTCACCGACTACAACAAATACAAGGGCCTCTGCGAGCCGCGACTCTTGGCGCACCAGTCGCCTGACTTCACCACGGTGATCATCCGTCCCGCGACCGTCTGCGGTTACTCGCCGCGGATGCGCCTGGACCTCACGGTGAACATCCTCACCAATCTCGCGGGCAACACCCGCCGGATCACGATCTTCGGCGGGCAGCAGAAGCGCCCAAACATCCACATCGAGGACATCAGCGACCTGTATGTGGACCTCCTGACTATGCCGGCCGAACGGGTCGAGGGGAAGGTCTTCAACGCCGGGTATCAGAACCACACGGTGGCGGAGCTTGGCGAGATGGTTCGCCGGGTCGTCAGCCGCGAGATGCCGGAACTCGTGCCGATCGCGCTGGAGACCTCGCCGACCAACGACCTGCGCTCGTATCACGTGTCGTCCGAGCGCATCAAGCGGGAGCTGGGCTGGGAGCCGCGACGCACCATGGAAGATGCCGTCGTCGATCTGTGCCGGGCGTTTCGCGCCGGCAAGCTGCCGAACCCGCTCACCGATCTCCGGTACTATAACGTCAAGACGATCCAGGCTTCGGGACTGATCTAACCGTGAAGCGTGCGGTCGTCACCGGCGGTGCCGGCTTTATCGGCAGCCACATGGTCGACCTCCTGGTCGACCGGGGATTCGACGTGGTGGTCATCGACAACCTGGCAACCGGACGGCTGGAGAACCTGGTCCAGCACCGATCCAGCCCCCACGTCGAGATCCATCGCCTGGACATCTGCGACCTGCCGCCAGATTCCCCGCTCTTTCGCGGCGCCGACTACGTGTTCCACTTCGGCGGGATCGGCGACATCGTCCCTTCCATCGAGCGGCCCGTGGAGTACATGCGGGTGAACGTGCACGGAACCCTGGCCGTCCTGGAGGCGGCTCGCCACGCCGCCGTCGGCAAGGTGGTGTACGCCGCGTCGTCTTCCTGCTACGGCCTGGCCGCCGAGGTCCCAACCGCCGAAAGCGCGCCGATCCGGCCCGAGTACCCGTACGCGCTCAGCAAATACCTCGGCGAATGCCTGGCGCTGCACTGGGCGCAGGTCTACGGGCTCCGGGCGTTGTCCATCCGCATGTTCAACGTGTACGGGCCGCGGGTGCGCACGACCGGCGCCTACGGCGCCGTGTTCGGGGTCTTCATGGCCCAGAAGATCCACGGGAAACCGTTCACCGTCGTCGGCGACGGCGCCCAGACGCGGGATTTCGTCGACGTCACCGACGTCGCCCGGGCGTTCCTCCTGGCCGCCGAATCCCCGTTCACCGGCGAGGTGTTCAACGTGGGATGCGGCAATCCGCAAAGCGTGAACCGACTGGTCGAGTTGCTGGAAGGCGACGTGGTGCACGTGCCCAAGCGGCCGGGCGAGCCCGACTGCACGTTTGCCGACATCCGCAAGATCCAGCGCTGCCTGGGCTGGCAGCCCACGGTCTCCTTCGAGGAGGGGGTGGCTTCGATGCTCGAGCACATCGACGACTGGAGACTGGCGCCGCTGTGGACTCCGGAGAAGATCGCCGACGCGACCCGGACGTGGTTCGAGTATCTCGGACGATGAAGGCCGACTACCGCCAGAAGATCAAGACGCTCGACGAGCTCGCGGCCGCCATCGGTCCGCGGCCGCGCCAGAAGACCGTCATCATGTGCCACGGCATGTTCGACATCGTCCACCCGGGCCACCTGCGCCATCTGATGTACGCCAAGGAGAAGGCAGACATCCTCGTGGCGAGCCTCACTGCCGACGAGCATGCCACGAAAGCGAACCTGCGCCCGTACGTCCCCCAGGAGCTCCGGGCCGCGAACCTCGCCGCGCTCGAGATCGTCGACTACGTGATCATCGATCCCCATCCCACACCGATCCCCCATCTCAAGCGGCTGCAGCCCGACTACTTCGCGAAGGGCTACGAGTACTTTGCGGAAGGCATCCCGCCGAGGACGCAAGAGGAAATCGAGGCGCTGGAGGGCTACGGGGGCGAGGTGGTCTTCACCCCCGGCGACATCGTCTACTCGTCCTCCGCCCTGATCGAGAGCGCGCCGCCGAAGCTCCTCGTCGAGAAGATGCTGGCGCTGATGGAATCCGAGGGTATTCAGTTCGACGACCTGCGCCGGGCCCTCGACAAGGCCAGTGGGGCGCGTGTCCACGTCCTGGGCGACACCATCGTGGACAGCTACAGTTACTGCTCGCTGCTCGGTGCCACCGCCAAGTCCCCGACCTTCAGCGTCAAGCACGACCGGACTGACGTGTTCGCCGGCGGAGCCGCCATCGTGAGCAAGCACGTGAAGGGCGCGGGCGCCGACGTCTCGTACTCCACGGTGCTGGGCGACGACGAGCTCAAGGACCTCGTGTTGCGCGACCTGGACGCGGCGGGGATCAGCTGCCAGCCCTTCATCGACCGCACCCGGCCCACGACGCACAAGGAGCGTTTCATCGCCGACGGCCACAAGCTCCTGCAGGTGGACCGGGTCGACAACCGGCCGGTGTCGGATCGCGCGCTGGCGTTCCTCGAGGAGCGGCTGCGAGCCAGCGATGCCGAGATCGTCATCTTCAGTGACTTTCGGCACGGAATCTTCAACCGACAGACGATCGCGCGGCTCCAACAGGCGCTGCCCCGCGGAGTCATGAAGGTCGCCGACAGCCAAGTCTCGAACCGCTGGGGGAATATCCTCGACTTCGTGGACTTCGATCTGCTGACCCCGAACGAGCGCGAGGCACGCTTTGCGCTCGCCGATCAGGACTCGGTGATTCGGCCGCTGGCGCTCGAGCTCTTCCGCCGCGCCCGGTGCACGTACCTGATCCTCAAGCTCGGTGAACGAGGGCTGTTGGGCTACCGCACCCCGGGGCCGATGCCCCGGGAGTTCTTCACCGTCGATAGCTTCGTCGAGCGGCTGGCCGATCCCATCGGCGCCGGCGATGCCCTGCTGGCCTACGCCGCGCTGGCGTTACTCACGACCGGCAACATCGTGATCGCATCGATCCTCGGCTCGGTGTCCGCCGCGGTGGCGTGCGAGCGGCAGGGCAACGTACCGGTGACCTCGCTGGAGGTCGCAGCGAAGATCGACCTCCTGGAGAAGCGAGCCTACTTCGAGTGAGATATCTCCTCGTGGGGCTCGGCAACATCGGCGCGAAGCGCCGGAGCGTCCTCGGTAACCGCTGCGTCGCGACCGTCGACCCGTTCAACCCGGCCGCCGATCATCGCGCGCCGGACGAGTGCCCACTCGATCGCTACGATGCCGCCCTCCTCGCTGTTCCCAACGCGGCCAAGGTCGAGCTCCTCCGCTACTTCCTCGGCCGAGGCAAGCACGTCCTGGTCGAGAAGCCGCTCATCCTGGACGCGCACACCGCCGGCGAGCTGCGCGATCTGGCCGGCCGGACCGGCGCCATCTGGTACACGTCGTACAACTTCCGCTTCGAGCCCAACGTTGTCGCCCTCAAGCGTCATTTTCAGGGCGGGGACATCGGCCGTCTGTATCTGGTACGGATGTTCTACGGAAACGGCACCGCCGCCAACATCGCCGGGACCTGGCGCGACAGCGAGCTCGGAGTGCTCGAGGACATGGCCAGCCACCTGATCGATCTGGCCGGCTTCGTCTTCGGGAAGTTCGGCTGCGAGTTCCGGGTGTGGGAGCGCCATGCCCACGAGCTCAAGAGTGCCGATCACTGCATCCTGGCCACCGCCGATCGCAGCGTCGTCATCGAGTGCAGCTTTCTCTCATGGAAGAACCGGTGGCAGATCGAGGCGGTGGGTGAGCACGGCGCGCTCGAGATGGACGGGCTCACGAAGTGGGGCTCGAGCGAGCTGACCCTGCGGCGGCGCCGCTGGCCGAGTGGCCCGCCGGAGGAGCTCCGCGAGGTCGCGCTCGGGCCGGACCCGACCTGGGCCGCCGACATCGGCTACTTCGAAGAGCTCACCGCGACCGGGCAGACCTCGTGCGAGAACGACCTCTGGCTGTCACGGACGATTCTCCGCGCGGCCACCGCCCCGCTCGAGGGGCAGCCGTGACCGGGCCGGCCACCGGCTTCCTCGGTCTCTCCCACCTCGGCCTGGTCTCCAGTATCGGCTGGGCGTCGCTCGGAGATCCGGTGGTCGCCGTGGATCTCGACGGTGGGCGAGTGGCGGAGCTCCAGCGCGGCACGCTCCCCATCCTGGAGCCGTCGCTCGAGACGCTGTTCGGCCGGAGCCGCGCCCGCATGACCTTCGCCTCGGATCCCGCCGCGCTCGGCGAGTGTCCGCTGGTGATCATCGCCTACGATGTGCCGACGGACGCGCTCAACCGGAGCGACACCGCGGTGGTGCTGGACCTCGTCGATGCCGCGCTCCCGCATCTCCGGCCGGGCGTGACGCTAGCGCTGATGAGCCAGGTCCCGACGGGATTCACGCGGCAGCTGGCCGACCGGATCCGGATGCGTCGGCCCGACCTCGTCTTCACGCTGTACTACTGGGTCGAGACCCTGATCGTGGGCAACGCCGTCGCGCGGTACCTCACCCCGGAGCGCATCATGCTCGGATGCCGCGATCCGGCCGCGCCGCTCCCTCGGAAGTTGGACGCCGGGCTCCGGCGCTTCGGGTGCCCGGTCCTCACCATGCGATACGAGAGCGCCGAGCTGGCGAAGACCGCCATCAACCTGTACCTGACGGCCTCGGTGACGTACGCCAACACGCTCGCCGATCTCTGTGAGGCGGTCGGGGCCGACTGGTCGGAGATCGTCCCCGCGCTGCGGCTCGACGCCAGGATCGGACCGGCGGCGTACCTGGCGCCGAGCCTGGGCGTCGCCGGCGGGAACCTCGAGAGGGACCTGGTCACGCTTCATCGACTGGCCCGCGAGCTTGGCGTCGACGCGGCCTTCGTCGACACCCTGGTGGACTACAACGGCCGTCGCCTCCGCTGGCTCATGGATCGGCTCCGCCTCCACGTGTTCTCGGCCACGGCCTTGCCCACGCTCGCGGTGTGGGGGCTGACCTACAAGAAGAACACCCGGGCGACCCGGAACTCCCCCGCGCTCCGGACCATCGCCGGGCTGTCGGGCCGGGCGCGCTTCCGCGCCTGGGACCCGGTGATCCGGGCGGGGGACGTGGACATCGCCGCCGAGGTGTGCGCCTCCCGGGATGCCGCGCTGGACGGTGCCGACGCGCTTCTCATCATGGCCGACTGGGATGAGTTCGCGTCCGCGGACGTCATCGCCATCCAGAAGGCGATGCGGCGTCCGATCGTGATCGATTGCGTCGGGGCTCTGCGGGCTCGGTCGGCCGAACTCTCCGGCATCACCTATCTCGGCATGGGACGATGAAGCGCGCGGCATTCCTCGATCGCGACGGGGTGCTCAACGAGCCGCTCGTTCGTGAGGGGCGCGCGTATGCGCCGCTGGCCGTGAACGACTTCCGGCTCGTGGCCGACGCCACGACGCACGTGGCCCGGCTGCGCGGCGCCGGACTGGTCACGATCGTCGTGACCAACCAGCCCGAGATCGCGCGTGGCCGACTCGCCTCAGGCACCCTGGAGGAGATGCATCGGCGGCTGCGTGACACGCTGCCCCTCGACGATCTCTATGTCTGCGCGCACGACCCCGACGAGGGCTGCGCGTGTCACAAGCCCCGCCCGGGGATGTTGCTGGCGGCCGCCGACAAATGGGGCCTCGAGCTCGGCCGCTCCTTTCTCATCGGCGATCGCTGGCGGGACATCGAGGCCGGGCGATCCGTCGGTTGCTACACGATCCTGATCGAGCGACCGTACAGCGCGTGCGCGACCGCCGACGCCCGGGTCGGTGGCCTCCCCGAGGCCGTCGATCTCGTACTGGCGCGGCTCCGGGAGAGCTGAGGTGGACTTTGTTGCGCGGTATCTCGAGGAGGTCAGACAGGTCGCGGCCGGCGTGGACCGTGGGGCCGTCGAGCGCCTCGTCGACTTCCTCGTGGCGGTGCGCGAGCGCCGAGGCCGGCTCTTCATCCTCGGCGTGGGCGGCAGCGCCGGCAACGCCTCCCATGCCGTCAACGACTTCCGGAAGATCTGCGGCATCGAAGCGTACGCGCCCACCGACAACGTCGCCGAGCTGACGGCGCGCATCAACGACGAGGGCTGGGACAGCGCGTACGCCGCCTGGCTTCGGGGGAGCCGACTGGGTCCCGGCGATCTTGTCTGCGTCTTCTCGGTCGGAGGCGGCGACGTCACGCGGGGGGTGAGCACGAACCTGGTGCGCGCCGTCGAGTTGGCCCAAAACGTCGGGGCCAGCGTCGTCGGGATCGTGGGTCGGGACGGCGGGTTCACCGCCCGGGCCGCCGATGCCTGTGTGATCGTTCCCACGGTGAATCCCGAGCACGTCACCGCGCACACGGAAGCCTTTCAGGCCGTCATCTGGCACCTGCTCGTGTCGCATCCACGGCTCGCCATCGCTCCCATGAAGTGGGAGTCGCTGGCACGCTGAGGTCGGCATGACGTTCTCGCGCGTCGTCATCCTCGGCCACACCGGGTTCGTCGGCGCCGCCCTCGAGCGCTACTATCGCGAGCGCGGCGCCGAGGTCATCGGTCACTCGACGGCGACGCTCGACCTCCGCTCCCCGGATGCCGCGCGCGTGCTGGCGCCCGTGGTGAACGCCCAGACGGTCGTGGTGCTCGCCTCGGCCATCACCAGAGACCGGGGCGACACGCTGACGTCGCTCCTGGACAACATCGCGATCGCGGCCAGCGTGGCCCGGCTCCTGGTGTCGCATCCGGTCGGCCTCTGCGCCTACCTCAGCACCGACGGCATCTACTCGGCGGCGGCGAATCCGGTGAGGGAGGATTCGCCACTGGATCCGGTGGGGTTTTATCCGCTCGCCAAGTTCACGGGCGAGCGGCTGCTGGAGCGGACCGCACAGGTGGCGGGCGTCCCGGTGCTGATCCTGCGTCCGACGGCGATCTACGGTCCCGGCGACACGCACGTCAACTACGGTCCGAACCAGTTCGTCCGATCCCTCGTCACGGAGCGGGTGGTTCGTCTCTTCGGCGGCGGTGAGGAACGGCGCGATCATCTCTTCATCGACGATGCCGTGACCCTGATCGCCCGGTTGATCGAGGCGCAGGCCACCGGGATCTACAACCTGGCCAGCGGGCACAGCTGTTCGTTCGCGGACGTGGTCGAGGTCCTACGGCGAGTGGTGCCTCACGAGTTCGAGGTGACGTCGGTGCCGCGGAAGGCCACCGTCACGCATCGGCACTTCGACGTCACGCGACTCTTTCTGGCCGCCCCCGACGCCCGCTTCACGCCGCTCGAGGAAGGCTTGCGCCGCTTCTACGACGCATGCGTGAAGTGAACCTCCTCGACGCGTACCCTCGGGCGCGGCGCCCCATCGCCGAGCGCGCGGCGGCGGTGCCTCGGGAGCGCGAGATCGCCAGGCGCTTCGGGTCGGAGTACTTCGACGGGGACCGAACGCAAGGGTACGGGGGCTATCGCTACGACGGTCGGTGGGTCGCCATCGCCGCCCGGATGAAGGAGTTCTACGGGATCCGGGCGGGCGATCGCATCCTCGATATCGGCTGTGCCAAAGGGTTTCTCCTCCACGACTTCCTGAGTGTCGTGCCCGGGGTGCGCGTGACGGGTCTCGACGTCTCGGCCTACGCGCTCGCGACGGCGATGGACAGCGTGAAACGGCGGCTGGTCCGCGGCGATGCTGCCGACCTCCCCTTCCCGGACCGGTCCTTCGACCTCGTCATCTCGATCAACGTCGTGCACAACCTCGCGCCGCGCGAGTGCCAGCGGGCGATCCGCGCGATGGAGCGGGTGAGCCGACGCCACAAGTATCTTCAGTGTGACTCGTGGCTGAGCGGAGAGCAGCGGGCGAGCTTCGAGCGGTGGCAGCTCACGGCGGTGACCTACTTCGATCCGGCCGGCTGGCGAAAGGTCTTCCACGAGGCCGGCTATACGGGGGACTACTACTGGACGATCACCGAGTAGCCACGTGAGCTCCTTGCCCGTCTCGGCGCTCGAAGCCGCGCTTGCCCGGTTCGTCAGGTGTCCCCGGTGCCGGGCCCCGCTCGAGCTTCAGGGCGACCGCCTCGTCTGCCGTGGAGCGGGCTGCGGGTTCCGTGGTCGCCTGAGCGACGGCGTGGTGATGCTCCAGGCCGAGGCCGAGCACGGCTCCGAGTTCGACGCGGCGTTCGAAATCATGCAGCAGGCCTCCGCGCACCCCGGTGTCCGCCGCCTGTGCTACGCACAGCAGACCGCGTCCCTGGAGGCGTCGGTGGCGCCGTCGTCGGTGCTGCTCGACGTCGGCTGCGGCCCGGCGCTGCCCTACCGGCGTGACCCCCGCTGGTTCGTCATCGGCCTCGAGCGCTCGTTCGAGTCGCTCCGTCGCAACACCGAGGTGGATCTCCGCGTCCACGGGACGGCGACCGCGCTCCCGCTGGCCGATCGATCCGTCGACGCCATCGTCTGCTTCTACTCCATCCATCACATGGTGGGCGCCACGGTCGCCCAGAATGGCGCCCTCGTGGCCGCCGCGTTCCGGGAGTTCGGCCGGGTGCTGAAGCCGCACGGCGAGCTCTTCGTGTTCGAGCTGGCTCCGCTCTGGCCGGTGTGGCAGCTCGAGCGCGCCCTGTGGAACCGGGTTCGGCGCGCCCACCCGGCGGTCAACATGTTCTTCTGGTCGACGCCCTCGCTCCTCCGGATCGCCGACGCGAACCTCCCGGGGGGAACGACGCACGAGCGGCGACGATACACGGCGCCTCCGTGGATCGTCTTTCCCCCGATATTCACGCTGCCCCGGTTTCTGGCGCCCCGGCTCCTGTACCCGTTTCTCCTCTACCTCTACCACTGGCGCCTCGGGGATCGCCCGGGATCGAGTCCGCCGAGCGTCGCCAGCGAAGGTCGGTGACGCGGTGGTCGCCTTCGGTTGGGCCGTCGTCTATCTCGCGTTCCATTTCTTGCTGTACGCGCTGCTGCTTCGGCGCCGACGACTCTTCACCCGGGAACGGACGATCCTCGTCTACCACATCGTCGGCGCGCTGGGCCTCACCGGCGCGCTCGCCGCCCGGATCGTCGTCGCGCCGCAGCCCGGGGACGGGGCGATCGCGGTCGGCGTCGTTGCCCTGCAGGGTATCTACAGCCTCTCGTTCCTCGAGCTCTGGTCGCTGGCTGAAGGGAGCTACTCACTGGCCATCCTCGAGCGGGTGGATCGAGGCCCGGATGCGGCCACGCCCGAGGGCCTGAGCGACCTCAGCCGCATCGGGACGCGGAAGCGGCAGGGTCGGCTCGACGATCTGCAGCGGCTTCGGTTGGTCCGGCCTCGAGGGGACCGCATCGAGCTGACCGGGCTCGGTCGGCTGATCTCCGGCGGGCTGCGCCTGATCGGGTGGGTGGCCAGGATGGGGCCGAGCGCGTGAGTAGCGTGGGCGTCTGGGTCGCCGGCTATCTGATGGG
>JBOHQB010000048.1:0-8516 GCA_050731995.1 Candidatus Rokuibacteriota bacterium | reverse complement strand
GTCAGCGCCGACAAGCTGACCTACACGCTGACCCTCCGCGACGGCCTCCTCTGGCACGACGGCGCGCCCGTCACCTCCGAGGACTGCGTCGCCTCGATCAAGCGGTGGGCGGCGAAGGACTCGATGGGCCAGAAGCTGATGACGTTCGTCAAGGAGATGACGGTCGTCAATCCGAAAACCTTCCGGATCGTGCTCAAGGAGCCGACGGGCCTCGTGCTGTCGGCGCTGGGCAAGCCCTCTTCCAACGTGCCGTTCATGATGCCCAAGCGCGTCGCGGAGACGGACCCGAACACGCAGATCTCCGACACGACGGGCTCCGGGCCGTTCATCTTCAAGAAGGACGAGTGGAAGCCGGGCGACAAGGCCGTCTGGGTGAGGAACCCCCAGTACAAGCCGCGCGGCGAGGCGCCGTCCGGGCTCGCCGGCGGCAAGGTGGCCAAGGTGGATCGGGTCGAGTGGCGCGCCATCCCCGATCACCAGACGGCGATCAACGCGCTGCTGTTGGGCGAGATCGACTACATCGAGTCACCGCCCCACGACCTCCTCCCGGTGCTGAAGAAGGACGCCAACGTCCGCTTGGTCGTCGGCAACCCGCAGGGGCTCCAGTACACGTTCCGCTACAATTCGCTCCACAAGCCCTTCGACGACCCGAAGATCCGGCATGCGCTCTTCTACGCCTTCAACCAGGAAGACTTCCTCAAGGCCGTCATCGGCGACCCGACGTACTACAAGACGTGCAAGTCCTTCTTCCCGTGCGGGACGCCGCTCGCGACGACGAAGGGGATGGAGAACCTGCTCGAGTCCAACTTCACGAAGGCCCGTGAGTTGCTGAAGGAAGCCGGCTACGACGGCACGACGGTCGTGCTCATGCACTCGTCGGACCTCGCTGTGCTCAACAACCTCGCCCCGGTGGCCAAGTCGCTCATGGAGAAGGCGGGGTTCAAGGTGGACATGCAGTCCATGGACTGGCAGACGCTCGTGGCGCGACGCGCCAAGAAGGACCCGCCCGGTCAGGGCGGCTGGAACGCGTTCCTCACCGCGTGGGTGTCCGCCGACATCCTCGACCCGGTGATGATGGGCTTCATGAACGCGAGCTGCGACAAGGCGATGTTCGGCTGGCCCTGCGACAAGGACATCGAGGGGCTGCGCGACGCGTTCGCCCGCGAGACCGATCCGGCTAGGCGCAAGGCGCTCGCCGAGGCGGTGCAGCTCCGGGCGATCCAGTCGCCCACCCACGTGCCCCTCGGCCAGTGGGTCTCGCCCGCTGCCGTCCGGAAGAACGTCCAGGGCATGGTCGAGGCGCCGGTGACCGTGTTCTGGAACGTCGAGATCAAGAAATAGGCGCTCGCACCTGAGGCCCGGCGGCGCGCGGCTCCCGCCTGCATGCTTCCTTATATAGGTCGCCGCCTCCTCGCCACGATTCCCGTCATGGCCGTCGTCGCCGTCTTCGTCTTCCTGCTGCTGCGGCTGACGGCGGGCGACCCCGCCGCCATCATCGCCGGCGACAATGCGACGGCCCAGGACGTGACCCAAATACGCGAGAAGCTCGGCCTCGACCAGCCGATCGTCCAGCAGTTCGCCATCTGGATCGGTCGCATCCTCCGGGGCGACCTAGGCGAGTCATTCTTCTTCAAAAAGACCATCGCCGAGCTGATCGTCGCGCGGCTCGAGCCGACGCTGGCGCTCGCGACCTGCACGCTGATCCTGGCCGTGTCGCTCGCGGTGCCGCTCGGCGTGCTCGCAGCGTACCGGCGCGGCTCGTGGGTGGACCGTTTCGTCATGGGCCTCTCGGTGCTGGGCTTCTCCGTCCCGGTGTTCGTCATCGGTTACGCGCTGATGTACGTGTTCGCGATCGAGCTCGCCTGGCTGCCCGTGCAAGGCTACCAGCCACTGCGCCAGGGGCTCGGTGGCTTCCTCCAGCGCCTCATCCTGCCGTCCGTCACGCTCGCGACCGTCTACGTGGCGCTGATCGCGCGCATCACTCGGGCGAGCGTGCTCGAGGTGCTCAACGCCGACCACGTCCGCACCGCACGCGCCAAGGGCCTCGCCGAGCTGCCGGTGCTCCTGCGCCACACGCTGCGTAACGCCGCCGTGCCGATCGTCACGGTCATCGGCTTCGGCATCGCGCTGCTGATCGGCGGCGTCGTGGTGACCGAATCCGTCTTCAGCATCCCCGGGATCGGCCGGCTCACGGTCGACGCCGTGCTCGCGCGCGACTACCCGACCGTCCAGGCGGTCGTGCTGCTCTTCTCGGCCGCCTACGTGTTGGTCAACCTGCTCGTGGACCTGTCCTACACGATCCTCGACCCGAGGATCCGGTATTGAGCACCACGCGGGGCGGGAGCGCGGTGCTGGAGGCGCCGGCGCGGGTCGCCCGACACGACACGCGCGCCTGGGCCCTGCCGCGCAATCGCAGCGTCCGGATTGGCGCGGCGGTCCTGGCCGTCATCGTCGCGATCGCGATCTTGGCACCGGTGCTCGGCACGACCGATCCCGCCGCGATCGACCCGGGCGCTCGCAACCGGAAGCCAGGCACCGAGCGCGTGCTCCGAAACGACGACGGGACGACGACGACTACGACCTACCGGATGGGCACCGACAGTCTCGGCCGCGACGTCTACAGCCGCGTCCTCTACGGCTCGCGTGTCTCGCTGATCGTCGGCATCTCCGTCGCGCTGATCAGCGTGGTCGTCGGCCTCGTGATCGGTCTCGTCAGCGGCTACATGCGCCGGCTCGACGGGATCGTCATGCGGATCATGGACGGCCTCATGTCCGTGCCCGCCATCCTGCTCGCGATCGCGCTCGTGTCCGTGTCCAAGGGCGCGAGCCTCCGGACGGTGATCGTGGCCATCGTCATCCCCGAAGTGCCTCGGGTCGTCCGGCTCGTACGCTCCGTCGTCCTATCGGTGCGGGAAGAGCCCTACGTCGAGGCGGCGCGCGCCCTCGGCGCGTCCACGCCCGCGCTCCTGGCACGCCACGTGCTCCCCAACACGATCGCGCCGCTCGTCGTGCAGGGGACCTTTGTCTGCGCCTCGGCGATCCTCGTGGAGGCCATCCTCTCGTTCCTCGGCGTGGGCATCCCGCCCGAGACCCCGACGTGGGGCAACATCATGGCCGAGGGGCGCGCGCTCTTCCGGATCCTCCCTCACAACATCCTCTTCCCATCCATCTTCCTGGCCGTGACGGTGCTGGCGGTCAACGTGCTGGGCGACGGGCTGCGGGATCTGCTCGACCCGAGGGTGCGGAAGCAGATCTAATTCACCCGCCCCAGACGAGGCGGGCCGTCTCGGCGACGCGCTCGAGCTTCTTCTGCTGTTCGTCGGGCGTCACTCGGTTGCCCTCCATGGTCGACGCGAACCCGCACTGCGGGCTGAGCGCGAGCCGGTCGAGCGGCAGGACCTTCGCCGCCTCATCGATGCGCCCGCGCAGCTCGTCCACCGACTCCAGCCGCGGCTTCTTCGTCGTGACGAGCCCCAGCACGACCTCCCGGTCCTCCGGCATCGCGCGGAGCGGCTCGAAGCCGCCGGAGCGCTCGTCGTCGTACTCGAGCAGGAAGCGCTGGAAGCGCCCGCCCTTGAACACGCGCGCGATCGGCTCGTAGCCGCCGCTCGCGTAGAACATGGACTGGTTGTTCCCGCGGCAGATGTGCAGACCGAAGGTGACGCCCGAATGGCGGCCGATCACCGCGTTGTCCATCTCGACGCACGCGTCGATGAGACGGTCGGGATCGCTGCCCCGCTTGCGATAGCCCTCGCGCAGCTCCGGGTCCAGCAGCGCGGCGTACTGGGGCGCGTCGATCTGGACGTAGACGCAGCCGAGGCGCACGAGCTCCTCGACCTCCCGGCGCGTGAAGTCCACGACGTCAGCGAGGTAGGCGTCGCGCGTCGGATAGGCGGCCTTCGACTTCTCCGGGTCCCAGTACGCCGCCGCCTGCTGGCTGCTGATGAGGGTGACCTTCGTCGGCCGGGTGGCGCGCGCGCGCAGGTAGGCGAACTCCTCGCCGCACATCGAGCGGCGCCAGCGGAGCTTCTCGACCACGACGGGGCGCTTGAAGACGAGCCTGCCGCCCTCGTCGTCGTGGAACGGGATCGCCCAGCCGCCGAGCTTGTCGAACCCGTCGAGGGCCTCGATCAGATGGCCGAAGAACGCGTAGCGCCGCAGCTCGCCGTCGGAGACGACGTCGAGCCCCGCGGTTTCTTGTAAATGGACCGCCTCGTCCACCGCGCGGTCCTCGATCCGCTTGAACTCGTCGGCGGTGAGCGCGCCCGCCTCCCACCGCTGCCGCGCGTCCTTGAGCCAGTCGGGCCGCAGGAGGCTGCCGACGACGTCGCTGCGGATCATGGCCATCGAGCCTCCACCGGTGCGGCCGCGATTCTACCATCGGCCGGAGGGGGCAAACGCGGCGAGGGCGATCTGCTATTCTAGGCGCTCGTCGCGCCAGAATCCGACCGGAGGCGTCCGAGGGAGGATCCCCCATGAGCGAGAGCGAGACCTACCGCCGCGGCGCCGCGCTGCGGCGGCAGCTGCTCGGCGACGAGTTCGTCGAGCGCGCGAACAAGACGATGTACGCCGATCCGACGATGCGCAAGTTCATCGACGTCGCGACCGAGACCGTGTTCGGGGCCCTGTGGGCGCGCCCGGGCCTCGATCTCAAGACGCGTACGCTCGTGTGCGTCGTGTCGGACGCCGCCACGGGCCGCGAGCCCGAGCTGGCGATCCACGTGCGCATGGCGCTCCGGCAGGGCTGGACGGAGGAGGAGCTGACCGAGGTGCTGCTGCACCTGTCGGGCTACGTGGGCGTGCCGATCATCCGCGAGGCGATGCTCGTCGCGAAGCAGGTCTTCGCGGAGATGCGCGCCGAGCGCAAGTAACGAGGAAGGAGCGAGCCGTGGCCAAGTTCAAGGTCGTCACACCGGTCGGGGTCAGCTACGGCGCCACGGGCGCCGACTACGAGCTGGAGCTGGAGGCGCTGCGTTCCATCGGCGCCGAGATCGTCGAGATCGCGGCCAAGACCGAGGAGGAGTTCGCCAAGGAGGCGCGCGACGCCGACGCGCTCTACGCCAAGGGGCGGCCGATCACGAAGCGTATCATCGACGGGCTCGAGCGCTGCCGCGTCATCGCGCTCGGCTCGGTCGGCGTGGACTCCGTGGACGTCGCCGCCGCCACGGCGCGCGGGATCCCGGTGACCAACGTGCCGGACCCCTTCATCGAGGAGGTCGCCGACCACGCGCTGATGCTGATCCTCGCCACGTTCCGCCGCCTCGTCGTGCAGGACCGGATCGTCCGCGAGGGACGCTGGAAGGAAGGGCGGCCGATGCTGCTCAAGCTGCCGCGGCTCATGGGCCAGACGCTCGGCTTCGTCGCCTTCGGTCACGTGGCGCGCGCCGTCGCGGTGCGCGCCCGCGGCTTCGGCGTGCGCATGCTTGCGTACGATCCGTACGTCGAGGAGCTGGTGCTGAGCCAGCACGGCGTCCAGCCCGCGAGCCTCGAGGAGGTCCTGGGACAGTCGGACATCGTCTCCATGCACGCGCCCTCCACACCCGACGCCCACCACCTGCTGACCGAGGAGCACTTCCGCCAGATGAAGCCGACGGCGCTCTTCGTCAACACGGGGCGCGGGCCGACGGTGGACGAGCGCGCGCTCGTCAAAGCGCTGCAGGAGGGCTGGATCGCGGGCGCCGGGCTCGACGTGCTCGAGCAGGAGCCGCCCGAGCCGTCCAATCCCCTGCTCCGGATGGACAACGTCATCCTCACGGCGCACGTCGCCTCGGCCTCGGCGCGCTTCGATCCCGCGCGGCGCCGCCGCGTCGGCCGCGAGATCGCGCTGGTGCTGAGCGGGCGGTGGCCGCGCAGTTGCGTGAACCCGTCGGTGCTCGAGAAGTCGGGTCTCACGCGCTGGCAGCCCTACTCGATGGAGCGCGGCCCGGGTGCGTGAGCCGAACCCGATCCGCTATCCGGACCCGGCGTTCCAGGCCGTCGACCCGGCCTTCCTGCGCTTCCGGCCCGGCAACGCGGCCGTCGAGCGTCTCGCGACCGGATTCCGCTGGTCGGAGGGTCCGGTGTGGTTCGGCGACGGCCGCTACCTGCTCTGGAGCGACATCCCCAACAACCGCATCATGAGGTGGGACGAGGAGACGGGCGGGGTCAGCGTCTTCCGCAAGCCGTCCAGCTACAGCAACGGCAACACGCGCGACCACCAAGGGCGGCTGGTGACGTGCGAGCACGACGCGCGGCGCGTGACGCGCACCGAGTACGACGGCACGCTCACCGTGCTCGCGGACCGGTACGAAGGCAAGTGCCTCAACTCGCCCAACGACGTCGTCGTGAAGTCAGACGACTCGATCTGGTTCACCGATCCGCCCTTCGGAATCCTCTGGAACTACGAGGGCCACGTCGCCGCGCCGGAGCTGTCCACCAACGTCTACCGGATCGACGGCAAGACCGGCCACATCGAAGTCGTCACGGACGAGGTGCCGCGGCCGAACGGCCTCTGCTTCTCCCCGGACGAGACGCGGTTCTACGTCGTCGTCAGTGGCGCCACGCCGCGCGAGATCTGGGTGTTCGACGTCGTGGGCAACGGCACGAAGCTCGCGAACCGCAGACTGTTCATCGACGCCGGGGCCGGCTTCCCCGACGGGCTGCGCGCCGACCGCGAGGGCAATCTCTGGTGCGGCTGGGGCGGCGGCGAGGGCCAGGACGGCGTCGCCGTCTTCAACCCGGACGGTAAGCTTCTGGGGCGCATCCTGCTCCCCGAGCGGTGCGCCAATCTCTGTTTCGGCGGGGTCAAGCGTGACAGGCTCTTCATGGCGGCGAGCCAGTCGCTCTACGCGGTCTACGTCCACGCCCAAGGCCTGTAATGGAGGCGAGACGATGAGAGTGCTGGTGACGGGAGCGGCGAGCGGGATCGGGCGCGCGACGTGCCTCCGGCTCGCGCGCGATGCCGCGGCCCGCGGCGCCAAGGCGATGGTCGCCGCGGTGGACCTGGCCTCCTCGCCCGGCCTCGACGCGGTCGTCGAAGATCTCCGCAAGCTCGGCGCCGATCCGCTGCCGCTCCGCGCCGACATGGCCACGGCGGACGGCCCGGCGCGCGCCGTCGCCGACGCCCTCGCCCGCTTCGGCGGGCTCGACGGCCTCGTCAGCAACGCCGGCGTCAACCGGCCGGGGGCGCTCGTCGACTACCCCGTCGAGGACTGGGACCGCATGTTTGCCGTGAACACGCGCGCGACCTGGCTCCTCGCGAAGGCCGCCCACCCGGCGCTCAAGGCCGCGCGCGGCGCCGTCGTCGCCACCGCCTCCATGTCAGGGAGCCGCGCGCACGCGAACCTCGGCGCCTACGGGCCGAGCAAGGCCGCGCTCATCAATCTGGTGCAGGTCCTGGCGCAGGAGTTCGGGCGCGACGGGATCCGGGTGAACAGCGTGTCCCCCGGCATGGTGCGCACGGGGATGACGGCGAGAGTGTACGCGGACCAGACAATTGCCGCCGAGCGCGACGCGCTCGTGCCGCTCGGCCGGGTCGCGGCCGCAGAAGACATCGCGGACGTCGTCGCGTTCCTGCTCGGCCCCGACGCGCGCTACGTCAACGGCCACGACCTGATCGTGGACGGCGGCGTCACCGGCAACTTCCTCGGACGGCTGCCGGGCATCTCACACATCACACGGAGCTGACGGAGGGTCCCGTGAGACTTCTCTTCTTCGACGACTTCCGGCTGGGCGTTCTCAAGGGCGATGCCGTGGTGGACGTGACCGACGCCGTCCGTGACGTGCCGCACACCGGACCGGACGATCTCATCAGCGGCCTGATCGCGCGCTTTGCCGAGTACCGCGGGCGACTGGACGCGGCGGTCGCCAAGGGATCCGGCGTGCCGGTCGGCCAGGTCCGCATCCGTCCGCCACTGCCGCGGCCCGTCAACATCGTCTGCATGGCCGTCAACTATATGGAGGACGGCACGCGGAGCGAGCCGGCGCCGATCAACGCGTTCCTCAAGTCGCCGACCGCCGTCATCGGCGACGGCGACACGATGGTGCTGCCCGACGTCCCGGCGACGATTTTCGAGGGCGAGGCCGAGCTGGCGCTGGTGATCGGCAAGCGCGCGTCGAACGTCCGCGCGGCGGACGCGATGGGTTACATTTTCGGCTACACGAACTTCATCGACGGCTCCGCGCGCGGCCTGCTGCCCACCGGCAACACTTTTTACCAGATGAAGTCGCGCGACACTTTCGCGCCGATCGGCCCGTGCATCGTGACGGCCGACGAGGTGAAGGAGGTCGACCATCTTCAGATCCGCCTCTGGGTGAACGGCGAGCTGAAGCAGAACTTCAACACGAGCGACATGGCGCACACGATCCCGCGGTGCCTCGAGTGGGTGACCTCGATCCACACCCTCGAGCCGGGCGACGTCCTGACGACGGGCACCAACCACCGCGGCCTGAGCGCCTTCCAGAACGGGGACCGGATCGAGTTGGAGACGGAAAGCCTGGGTCGCCTGCGCGTCGACGTGCGGGACGACCTCGGGCGG
>JBOHQB010000047.1:0-9595 GCA_050731995.1 Candidatus Rokuibacteriota bacterium | reverse complement strand
CGATCACGCCGCGCTGGGCCAGCCGATAGAGCGCGCGCTTGGCGGCGCGGCGGACCACGCGCTCACCGCGCGCGGCGAGCGCCGTGAGCACGGGCAACGCGGCCTCGCCGCGCGCGGCGGCAAAGTCGCGGAGCGCCGCGTCCAATTCGGCGGCCGGCGCGGCGGCCCAGGGCGTCGGGTCGAGGCGCGCGGGATCGGCGAGCGCCGCCTCGAGGGCCCGCCGGCAGGCGGCGGACCCGTCGGGGACCTCCGTCATCCGACGGGGAACCGGTCGGGGAAGTGGACCTTCCGCGCGTACTCCAGCGCGCCGGCGTAGCGCTCGAAGCGGTCGGCGAGGCGGCGGTAGAGCGGGCCGGCGGCCCGCTCCGTCCGTGTCACGGTCGCGCGGTCGTGCTCGGAAACGAAGCGGTAGGCGCGCTTGCCCTCCGAGACGTAGAAGCCCGTCGAGGCGACGCGCTCGACGCGCTCGCGGAAGATGCCGGTCATGAACAGCGCGTAGTCACCGATGTGCCGCCGTACCGTCACCTCGCGCTCGGGATGGAAGTGCCCGGCGTCCCACACGGCCTGGCAATCGAGCAGCATGTCCACGACCGTTTCGAGACGCATCACGGCCTCACCGCGCGGGTGGAGGTTCTCGGTGCGCGCGAAGCGCGTGAGCAGATCGCCGAGGTAGGTCGCGATCGTTTCGTCGTGGAGCGCCAGATCGTGGAAGCTCGCCCGTATCGCGCGCTCGAAGAACCGTTCGAGCTCCACGTCGCCGATCATAGCAGATTTGCTGCTAGAATCGCCGCGATGGCCGGGCGCGGCCGGTTCCCCTGGGTGCTCGTCGCCGCGAGCGTGATCCTCGCGGCGCTCCTCGCCTATACGCTCTTCTGGGGGCTCGTGCCCGCGCGGCAGCGTCTCGCGAGCCTCGAGCACGAGCTCCGCACTCTCTACGCGCGCGAGGCGGAGCTGCAGACGCGGCTCGCGCGGATCGAGCAGCGCGGCTCGGGGCGCGACCAAGCCCTGGCCGCTGTCATCGCCGAGCGCGACATGCTGCGCGGTCGCCTGGCCGACCTCGAGCGCCAGCTCGCCATCAGCCGCGGGACCCGACGCTAGCCGCTCGCGCCGTCCTCACCTCACGGGGCCGGTCAGCCGCGCTTGCGCGTGCGCCAGATCTCCTCGGCCGGCCACCGGCGACCCCACTCGCGCGTCGCGAACGTGTAACGGGTCGGGCCGTCCTCCGGGGCCTGGATCTCGATGAGGTCGAGGAGCTCGAAGCCGCTCGCGCGGAGGACGCGGAGCAACTCGCCGGTCGGTAGGTTGAACTCCACGGTGCCGTCGTCGGCCCAGTCGAACCGGCGCATCCCGAAGTAGTCGCGCAGCAGCCGCTCGCCCGCGGCCCCGTCGTCGGGAGAGCAGAGCAGCAGCAGCGGGGCGTTCTTCAAGAAGACCAGCTCGCCGCCGGGTCGGAGCAGCCGCGCCGCCTCGGGGATCCAGCGCTCGGGCTCGCACCAGAGGCACGCGCCGTACTCCGAGATGGCGAGGTCGAACGACGCGTCCGGCAGCGGCACGTCCTCCGCGTTGCCGAGGATCAGCCGGAAGTCGAGGCCGTACTCGCGCTGGAACCCGCGCGCACTCTCGAGCTGGCGCGGGGAGTTGTCGATGCCCACGACGCGGGCGCCGCGGCGCGCCAGCCACGCCGACCAGTAGGCGGTGCCGCAGCCCAGCTCGATGACGTCCTTGCCCGCGACCTCGGGAAGGGCGTGGAGCTCCTTCTCCGGGATCTGCCAGATCCCCCACCTGGGCTCGTCGCTCGCCCAGGCCTGGCGGCCGGGGTCGAAGTACTCCTCGCTCAGGCGGTCCCAGGCCTCGCGGTTGCGGCGGACGTGCTCGGGTAAATCGGACGGAGAGGGTGTCATCCCCGGCCCTTTGGGCTCGGCGGCAGTCCCGAGAGCCCCGCGAGCACGTCGAAGACGACGGCGAAGTCGTGGGCGCCGAGATCGAGGCCGCGCGCCATCGTGAGCCACTCTTGCATCAACGCTACCGAGGGTAGCACGACACCCGAAGCGTGGCCGAGATCCAGGGCGAGCTGGAGGTCCTTCTGCATCATCGGCACGTCGAACCACGCCTCGGCGGGCATCCCGAGCACGAACGGGCCCCGGTACTGGAGCATCGGCGAGGCGATCACCGACTTGAGCAGCGCCTCGACGGCGCGCTCGCGCGCGACGCCGGCCTTCTCCGCGAGCAGGACCGCTTCGGCGAACGACAGCATCTGGACGGCGAGGGCCGCGTTCGTGGCGACCTTCATCGTCTTGGCGAGGCCGAGGGCACCGACGTGGACGACCGTCGGCCCGATCGCCGTGAGGTACGGGCGCACGCGCTCGAGCGCCGCGGGGTCACCGCCGACCATGAACGAGAGCCGACCCTGCGCGATCGTCAGCGGGCTCCCCGACACCGGGCCGTCGAGGAGCGCGGCGCCGCGCGCCGCGACTTCGGGCTCGAGCTCGCGGATCACGAGGGGGCTCACGGTGGACATCTCGACCCACGTGGCGCCACGGCCGAGGCCGGCGACGATCCCGTCGTCGCCGCGCGCGACCGCGCGGAGCGCGGCGTTGTCGGTCACCATGCTGAACACAGCGTCGGCGCCCTCGGCGGCGGCCCGCGGCGTCCCGGCGAGCGCCAGCCCCCGCCCGACGAGCTCTTGGGCCTTGCCGGGCGTCCGGTTGTAGCCGACGACGGTGTGGCCGGCGTCCAGGAGGCGGCCCGCCATGGGGCGGCCCATAGCGCCGAGACCGACGAACGCGAGACGCGCCATCAGTCGTCGGCGACGGCGATCGCGCTGATCTCGAGCTTGCAGCGCGGATGGGTCGCCAGCCGCGACACCTCCACGGTCGTCGTCGTCGGCAGGTGGCCGCCGAGGTACTGCGCCCAGACGCGGTTCAGGTCGTCCTGCTCGTCGACGTCGGTGAGGAAGCGCGTGGCCGACACGAGATCGGATAGCGAGGATCTGGCGGCCTCGAGCGTCTTCTTCAGATTCTCCATCACGAGCACCGCCTGCTCGTGCATCGTCGCCGGCAGGTCGAAGTCCTCCTCGCGATGCGGGTGGTGGTGGTACACGGGCGCGGCCGTGACGCCGGAAAGGAACAGCAGCCGGCCGCGACGGACGACGATCCCAGGCGCGTACGGCATCGCCACGTCCGACCGGCGATCGCCGTGATGGACCACCTCGAGCTGCTTCGCCATGAGCGGGTCTCCTAGGAGGACGCGTCGAGGGCGGCGAGCAGGCGCGCGTTGACCTCCCGCGTACCGACCGCGATGCGAAGGTGGCCGGGGAAGCCGACGCCGGCGCCGTCGCGGACGATGAGACCCGCGCGCAGCAGCCGCTCGCGCGCGGCGCGCGCGTCGGGGACCCGGACGAGGAGGAAGTTCGACTGCGACGGGGGCGCGGGCATGCCCCGGCGCGCGAGCTCGCACGCGAGGAAGGCGCGCTCCTCGATGACGAGGCGTCGCGTGCGCGCCAGGTGCTCCGCGTCCTCGAGGGCGGCGACGGCCGCGATCTGGGCGAGCCGGTTCACGTTGTAGGGCGCGCGCACGCGGTTGAGCCGGTCGATGGTCTCCGGCGCCGCGACGGCGTACCCGACGCGCAGCCCGGCGAGGCCCGCGATCTTCGAGAACGTGCGCAGCAGGACGATCCGCGGGTGACCGGCCAGGAGCTCGATCCCGTCCGGGTACTCCGGATCGTCGCAGAAGTCGCGGTACGCCTCGTCGAGCACGACGAGCGGGGGGTCCGCGCCGAGCGCGTCGAGGAAGCGGACCAGTGGCGCGCGCGGCACGATCGTGCCCGCGGGGTTGTGGGGCGAGCAGACGAACACCGCCTTGGTCCGCACGGTGACCCGGCGGAGCATGTCGTCGAGGTCGGTGTCGTAACCGGCGAGCGGGCTTTGGCGCGCGTCGGCGCCTGCCAGCGTGACCGACGCCGTGTAGGGCTCGAAGGACGGATGCGGCAGGATCACCTCGTCGCCCGGCTCGAACGCGGCCAGCGCGAGGAGGGTGATCAGCTCGTCGGCGCCGTTGCCGCAGACGATCTGCTCTGCGCCGACGCCGAGCGTCTTGGCGAGCGCGTCGCGCAGGGCCGTGCTGCCGCCATCGGGGTAGAGGTGCGCGCGCGCGGCCTCGCGCCGGAGCGCCTCGACGGCGCGCGGCGAGGGACCGAGCGGGCTCTCGTTCGCCGACAGGCGCACGAGGTCGGCGATCGCCAGGTCCTCGGCGAGCGCCTCGAGCGGCTTGCCGGCCTCGTACGGCACGAAGCCGTCGGTGACGGAGCGCCAGACCCTTCGCACCCGGCTATTGTACCCGGGCCGTGTTGCACCCGGCCTGGGGCCGCACCGCGGGCGCCTCAGATCGTGTCCAATGGGCGGAGCATGTCGTCGGCACGCCCTGCGTCTCTCCGCCGGTCCCGCGCCTCGGTCAACGCGCTCTTCTTCGTGAACGGCGCGGTGATCGCGAGCTGGGTGCCGCACATCCCCGCCGTCAAGGCCCGCCACGCGCTGAGCGAGGCCCAGCTGGGCCTGGTCCTCCTCGCGATGGCCGCCGCCGCCGTGGTGGCCCTGCCGGCGGCGGGCTGGCTCGTCGCGCGCGCGGGGAGCCGGCGCGTCACGGCCGCGGCGGCGATCGGTCTCTGTGTCGCCCTGCCGTGGCCGGTCCTGAGCCCGGGGGTCGCGTTCCTCGTTCCTGCGCTGGCGCTCCTCGGCGCCTTCAACGCGCTGCTCGACGTGTCGATGAACGCCCAGGCGGTGGAAGTCGAGCGCGGCTACGGCCGCGCGATCATGTCGTCCTTCCATGCGCTGTGGAGCGCGGGCGGGCTCGCCGGCGCCGCGCTCGCCGGAGGCGCGATGTCGCTCGGAGTCGCGCGCGCGTCGCTCGTCGTCTGGACCGGCATCGCCGGGCTCGGCGTGGTCGCCGGCGCGTTGCCCGGGCTCGTGCGCGCCGCGCGCGGGAGCGCGGCGCCCGTGTTCGTGCGGCCGCCACGCGCGCTGCTGGTGCTGGGCGGGCTCGCGTTCGCGGGGCTCCTCACGGAGGGGGCGGTGGCGGACTGGAGCGCGCTCTACCTGCACGACGCGCTCGGCGCGAGTGCCGCGTATGCCGCGGCGGGCTTCGCGGCGTTCGCCGCGGCGATGGCCGCCGGCCGCTTTGCCGGCGATCGCGCCGTGGATCGCTTCGGGGCCCGGCGCGTGCTGCGGGTCTCGGGGGCGATCGCGGCCGCGGGCCTCGCCGTCGGCCTCGTATCGGGTTCGGCGGTCCTGGCGGTGATCGGCTTCGGCGCGGTGGGGCTCGGGATCGCCAACACGATCCCGATCCTGTTCAGCGCGGCCGCGCGGGTCCAGGGCACACCGCCCGCGATCGCGCTCGCCGCGGTGACGACCACCGGGTACCTGGGGTTTCTCGCCGGCCCGCCGCTCATCGGGCTCGCCGCGGAAGTGACGAGCCTGCCCGCCGCGCTGGGGCTCGTCTGCGCGTGCTGCGTGCTGCTGGCGTGGGGGGCGGGGAGGCTACCCGCCCGCTGATAGCCCGGGCCGTGATACCCTCGCAACCGTCATGTCCCCGGAGCTTTATCGCCGGGCCCGTCGCGCTGAAGCGGGGGCCGAGCGGACCGAGGACCGGCGACGCCTTCGTCTGGAGTTCTTCCGCGGAATCCTCGCCGAGGGTGTGAGCGCCCTCAAGGCGATGCACGCCGACGGCGCGTCGGGCGACGCGTCCGTCCACGCCCACGCGCGCTTCATGGACGACCTCGTGCGCTCGCTGACGCGCCTGGTCGTCACCGACGCCGAGCGGGCGGGCCTCCCCAAGACGCCGCTGGTCGTCGTCGCCCTCGGCGGCTACGGCCGCGGCGAGCTCCATCCCGCGTCGGACATCGACCTGATGGTCGTCTACGACGGAGAAGTGTCGCCCTACGTCCAGCGCGTGATGCAGGAGCTGCTCTACACGCTGTGGGATCTCGGGCTCCAGGTGGGCCACAGCTTGCGCTCGCTCGAGGACTGCGTCGCGATGGCGCGCACGGACTTCCCGAGCCGTACCTCGATGCTCGAGGCGAGGTTCCTCGAGGGCGACCGGCGCCTCTTCCAGCGCTTCGGCCGCGTACTGAAGGACAACGTCTATCGCCAGGACTTCGGGCAGTTCTTGGCGCAGGCGCTCGTCGAGCGCGACCAGCGTTACCGCAAGCACGGCGCCTCGCCGTACATCGGCGAGCCGAACGTCAAGGAGTCGGCGGGCGGGCTGCGTGACATGCACACGGCGATGTGGCTGGGCGCGTCGAAGTTCGGCGCGCGGACCCTGCGCGAGCTTGCCGACAAGGGGCTCATCACCGAGCGCGAGCAGGCGGCGGCCGACCGCGCGCTGACGTTTCTCTGGCGGGTGCGCAACGAGCTCCACTTCTCGACGGGTCACAAGAACGACGTGCTCACGCGCGACCTGCAGCCGCAGGTCGCCCGCAACCTCGGCTACGAGGATGACGCGGCGAGCCTCGGCGTCGAGCGCTTCATGCGCGACTACTACCTGAACGCGCGCGTGATCCATCGCGTCTCGCGCCGGCTCATCGCCCGCTGCCAGGAGACCCTCTTCCGGCACGGCTCGGCGCAGCGGCGGGAGCGCCAGCAGGCGCTCGCCGACGGCCTCGTCTTCTTCGACGGACGACTGCACCTCGCCGACCGCGATCCGGGCGTCTTCAAGACGGATCCGCTGCGGCTCATGAAGGTGTTCTGGCACCTCCACCGGCTCGGCTGCGAGCTGTCGCTCGACCTCGAGCGCACGATCGAGGAGCACCTCGACGTGGTGGACGACGCCTTCCGGCGCTCGCCGCAGGCGCGGGACTTGTTCCTCGACATCTGCCGGTCGTGGGGGCGCGTGGCGCTGACGCTGTCGGAGATGCACGAGCTCGGCTTCCTCGGGCGCTACCTGCCCGAGTTCGGCGCGCTGACGTGCCTGGTGCAGTACGATGTCTACCACAAGTTTTCGGCCGACCGGCACTCGTTGCTCGCCGTCGAGCATCTCGAGGCGCTGGCGCCGGGGCAGTCGGCGGAGTCGGAGGGGGCGGCGCTGGTCTTCACCGAGGTCGAGAAGCCCGAGCTGCTGATGCTCGGCATGCTGCTGCACGACATCGGCAAGGCCAAGGGCCACGGCCACGTCGCCAAGGGCGTCCCGCTCGTGCGCGAGTTGACGGCGCGCCTCGACCTGCCCCCGGTCGACGCCGCGGCGGTCGAGTTCCTCGTCGCCCACCACGTCACGATGTCCCACGTCGCCCAGCGGCGCGACATCGACGACCCGCGCACGGTCGAGGACTTCGCCGCGACCTGCGCCGACGCGCAGAGGCTGCGGATGCTCTATCTCCTGACCTACGCCGACATGCGCGCCGTCGGGCCGGGCGTGCTCACGCCGTGGGCGGCCCGCATCCTCCACGAGCTCTACGCGCGGTCCCGGGTACGGCTGGGCGGCGGCCGCGTGAGCCAGCCCGACCGCACGCAGCTCGCCGAGCGGCTCCTGGAGCAGGTGAAGGACGAGCGGTCCGCGGAGGCGGTCCGGACGCACCTGGGCATGATGACCGACCGCTACGTGGCGACGACGAGCGTCCAGCGGATGGCGGAGCACCTCCGCCTCATCGGCCGGCTCGACGAGACACCCGTGGCCACCCAGCTCTTCCACCACCCGGACCTCGGCTCGTCCGACCTCGTCGTCGTCACGCGCGACACCCCGGGGCTGTTCGCCCTGATCGCCGGCACCCTCGCCTCGCAGGGCATCAACATCATCTCGGCGCAGATCGCCACGCGCGCCGACGGGATCGCCATCGACACCTTCCAGGTGAACGATCCCACGGGGGAGGCGATCAGCTCGCGCGCCCAGTGGAGCCGCACGCTCGAGGCGCTGCGCGCGGCCCTCGCCGAGGAGCAGTCGGTGGACGCCCTGCTCGATCGGCGCCGCGAGCGGCTGGGCCTGCCGCCCCAGACGGCCCCGGCGCCGCCGAAGATCGCCGTCAGCAACCAGCTCTCCGACACCGACACGGTGATCGAGGTGAAGTGCCTCGACCGTGTGGGGCTCCTCTACCAGATCACGCGCACGCTCTCGTCCCTGGGCCTCGACATCTCGAGCGCGCGCATCGCCACCGAGATCGACCAGGCCTTCGACACCTTCTACGTCCACGACCGCTCGGGCATGAAGCTCGTGGAGCCGGACGAGACGGAGCGCGCGCGCGCGGCCCTCGAGCAGGCGCTGCGGCAGCCGATCTGATGCTCGGCCGCTACCGCGAGACCGTGCGCGCCTGGTCCGACCCCGTCGGACGCGGCCTGTTCCGCCTGCACCTGCGCCCGAACCATCTCACCATGCTCGGCTTCGGCGTGAGCCTGCTCGCGGCCGCCGCGTTCATCGCCGGGCAGACGCGGAGCGCGGGGCTGCTGCTCGTCGCGGCAGGGCTCTGCGACCTCTTCGACGGCGCCCTCGCCCGCGTGTCGGGGCAGGTGACGGCGTTCGGCGCATTCCTCGACTCGGTGATCGACCGTTACTCGGATCTCGTCGTGCTGCTCGGCATCGTCGTCTTCTTTGCGCGTCAGCCGCACACGCGCGGCGCGCTCCTGGCGATGGCGGCGCTCGTCGGCTCGACGATGGTGAGCTACACGAAAGCTCGCGCCCAGTCGATCGGCGTGGAGTGCACGGTCGGTCTCATGGAGCGCCCGGAGCGGCTCATCTGCCTGATCGCGGGCGCGGTCCTGGGCTTGCTCGAGCCGGCGCTCTGGGTCCTCGCGATCTTGTCCAACGTCACCGCGCTCCAGCGCATCGCCTTCACGCGCCAGATCATGAACGGCCGGCGCGTCGCCCGCGCGGCGCTGGTCGGGGCGCTGCTCATCGCCTCCGGCGCGGCGGCCGCGGAGCCGCCCCCGGCGGCCGGGCCCCCCACGGTGGCGATCGAGCGCTGGGCGCTCGCGATCGCTTCCTTGCGAATGGGCGATCCCGAGCCGGCCGCGCGCGAGCTCGCGGGCGACGCGGCGCTCGCCTCGCCGATCGGCGACTACTTTCGGCTCGTGCTCGCCGACGCGCTCGTGCGCCTTGGCGACACCGCCGGTGCCCGGGCCCACGCGCTCGCAGTCGCCGACCGTCATCCCGCGAGCCGCCTGGCGCCGCGCGCGCTCGTGAGCGCCGCGACGCTGGCCTCGGCCGCGGGCGACGAGGCGGCCGCGCAGGTCGCGCTGCGCCGGCTGCTCGCGGCGTATCCCGACGCCCCCGAGCTCGCGCAGACGCTCTATCTGCTCGGCGAGTCGGCCGAGGCGCGCGGCCAGGCGGACGCCGCGGCGCTCGCGTATCGCCAGCTTATCTTGTTGATGCCGTCGAGCGGCTGGGCGGACGGCGCCTTCGACCGGCTCGCCGTGCTCGCCGCCGAGGGCAGGCCGATGACGCCACTGTCGATCGCCGAACGTGTCGAACGCGCCGAGCGGCTGCTCCGCGGCGGCGTGCCCAGGACCGCGGCCGAGGAGGCCGAGCGGATCGCGGCGGAGACGCGCGATCCCGGGCTCCTCGTGCGCGCGCTGCGCGTCGCGGCCGAGGGCGCGGCGCGCGCCGGGCGCTACGAGAC